>NZ_MKXT01000008.1:0-81974 GCF_001913985.1 Corynebacterium sp. S5S1 | reverse complement strand
TCAACGAAACACCCCGACAAATCCTCGGCGGCGCAACCCCACGTGAAATACTTAACGAACTATTCAAGCGTGGCGCATCCACCGCTTGATTCCGCCGGGAACGCATTTGCCTTCCCGCGCTTTCGCCTTCTTATCCTTGGGTATCTAGGCGCAGTTAGAATAACGTGGCCGACCAGCCGAGCATCCTGCCTAGTGGCTCCCAACCCAATACTGCGTCGATGGACAACCCGATAAAGAGCACCGACAGGTAGTTATTGGAGTAAATGAACAGGCGCATCGGCTTAACCTTGGCACCGTTCTTGACTCCCTTGTGCAGGCGTATAGCCATCCATAGGAATACCGCGTCGGAGGCAAGAGCTGCGACCAAGTAAATCCACGATGCAGCGGGGACGATAAGTAGGGTCACGATAACCGTGCCCACGGTGTACCACACGATCTGTCGAGTGACTTCCTTCTCATCAGCCACTACGGGCAGCATCGGCACGCCGGCCTTGCGGTAGTCTTCCTTGTACTTCATGGCCAGCGCCCACGTGTGTGGCGGAGTCCAGAAGAAGATAATGAGGAAGAGCACGATTGCCTGCCACCAGCGGTCAGGTTCTCCAGCAGGAGCGTTATCCCGGATAACCGCCCAGCCGACCATCGCCGGCATGCAGCCGGCCAAGCCGCCCCAGACGATATTTTGAGCATTGCGCATCTTCAAAAACTTGGTGTAGACGAAGACATAGAAAAAGTTCGTCAAAATCACGAAGAAGGCCGCCAGCCAGGAATGAGCTAGAACGCCCAACCACAGCACGGAAAGGATGAGCATTACCCAAGCGAAAATTGCTGCGTTTCGCTTAGAAATCTTGGCCCTTACCAACGGGCGGGCTCTCGTGCGCTGCATTTTTTGATCCAACTCGTAGTCCACGACGTTATTAAACGTGTGGGCGGCAGCAGCGCCCATCCAACCGCCGAAAATAGTCGACACGATAAGCCAGATATTGTCTGAAACGGCCTCCACGCCGCGTTGCGCTTGGAGCATCGCCGGGATTGCAGCCACGAGGAGGAGTTCAATGATCCTCGGTTTCGTTAGCGCAAAATAGGCCTTGATGGTCTCCAAGGGATTCCTCCACTATCTGAACGTTGGTGAACTGTGTCCCGCGCACTTCCTGCGCGCGGTCACCCCTAGCGGTCGCACATGCCCTTGAAAAAGTTCCAGTTCTCTCACTCACAGTTTTCGGCGCCGAGGCGAAAGACAACAGGCCTATGGTCGCTAGATTCAGTGCGCGCTCTAGCGCCTACGCGCACTACACTTAGCCATGCCAGCATACCGTTTATGCCTAGCTTTCTATAATTGCGCACCGCCGGTTAAAAAATTACTAGACTGAATAAAGTTAAGTACTTTTTGCCTAGACATAAGCGAGGCTTTCCAGTGTCGAAAGATAAGTTGTCCCCAGAACTCCAAACTATGGTCGAACGCCGTTACCCGGAGGATTGGTCGGAGTTTGACACCCGCGCCGTCGACACCGTGCGAGTACTAGCCGCAGATGCTGTACAAAAATGCGGTTCCGGCCACCCAGGCACCGCAATGTCCCTCGCCCCCCTCGCTTACACCTTGTATCAGCGCGTCATTAACCATGATCCCGCCGATGTGCACTGGGCCGGCCGCGACCGTTTCGTTCTATCGGTTGGTCACTCTTCCCTCACCCAGTACATCCAGCTCTACCTGGGCGGCTTTGGCTTGGAGATGGACGATCTCCAGCAGCTGCGCACCTGGGGATCGCGCACGCCTGGCCACCCTGAGGTGCACCACACCGATGGCGTGGAAATCACCACTGGCCCCCTTGGTCAAGGCCTTGCTTCCTCCGTTGGCATGGCCATGGCGGCACGGAAAGAGCGCGGCCTTTTCGATCCAGAGGCACCGGCCGACGAGTCTCCCTTCGACCACTACGTCTACACCATTGCGTCCGATGGTGACCTGCAGGAGGGCGTTACCGCTGAGGCTTCTTCCCTGGCGGGTACGCAAAAGCTGGGCAACTTGATTGTCTTCTGGGACGATAACCGCATCTCTATTGAGGACGATACGAATATTGCTTTCAACGAAGACGTGGTCGCCCGCTACGAGGCCTACGGCTGGCACGTCCAAACGGTCGAATCCGGCGAAGACGTCGTAGCCATTGAGGAGGCCGTCAAGGCAGCCCAGGCAGAGACCGAGCGCCCTTCCTTCATCCGCGTGAAGACCGTCATTGGCTACCCGGCCCCGAATAAGATGAATACCGGCGGCGTTCATGGCGCTGCACTGGGTGATGACGAGGTAGCTGCCACTAAGGAGGTCTTAGGCTTCGATCTGGAACGCAGCTTCCACATCGACGACGAGGTCATCGCGCACACCCGCAAGCTGCGCGAGCGCGGCGCCGAGAAGCACGCCGCGTGGCAGAAGAAGTTCGACGAATGGGCTGCAGCTAATCCGGAGAATAAGGCACTCTTTGACCGCATGCAGGCGCGCGAATTGCCGCAAGATTTTGACGCTGAATTGCCGGTGTGGGAACCGGGTGAATCCTTGGCCACCCGCAAGGCTTCTGAGGCCACCATCCAGGCCTTGGCCGCTTCCCTTCCTGAGATGTGGGGTGGCTCTGCTGACCTTGCCGGCTCCAATAACACCGTGATTAAGGGCGCGGACTCCTTCGGCCCCGCAACCATTACCACCGATATGTGGTCGGCTCAGCCGTATGGCCGCAACCTCCACTTTGGCATTCGCGAGCACGCGATGTCTGCGATCATGAACGGTATTGCTCTGCACGGCAATACCCGCGTTTACGGTGGTACCTTCCTTATTTTCTCCGAGTACCAGTACCCGGCTGTCCGCCTGGGCTCTTTAATGTCTACCGATACCTACTATGTCTGGACCCACGACTCCATCGGCCTAGGCGAGGATGGCCCAACCCACCAGCCGGTAGAGACCCTTTCTGCCCTTCGCGCTATCCCGAACCTGTCCGTTATTCGCCCGGCCGATGCCAACGAAACCGCACAGGCTTGGGCCGCAGCTCTCGAGTACAAGGCCGCACCAAAGGGCCTGGCGCTGAGCCGCCAGGGACTACCGGTACTGGAAGGCACCAAGGAAAAGGCTCATGATGGCGTGCGCCGCGGAGCTTATGTTCTGGTGGAAGAGTCCAAGGAAACGCCGGACGTGATCCTCCTCGCTACCGGCTCTGAGGTGCAGCTTGCCGTCGCCGCCGCTAAGGAACTGGAGGCCGCCGGAACAGCCACCCGCGTTGTCTCCGCACCGTGCCTTGAGTGGTTTGATGAGCAGGATGACGCATACCGCGAGTCCGTGCTGCCTAGCGAAGTGCAGGCCCGCGTCTCCATCGAAGCCGGCATCGCTATGCCGTGGCACAAGTACACCGGTTCTTTCGGCCGGACCATTTCCATCGAGCACTACGGCGCCTCTGCTCCTGCGGGCGAACTCTTTGAGAATTTTGGCTTCACCACTACAGCGGTTGTTGAAGCGGCCCAGGAATCGCTGGCTGCCGCGAAGAAGTAAACCTCCAACACTGGATAAGGAGTAATCATGAACCACATTTCCGAACTTGGCCAGCTGGGAACCTCAACCTGGCTCGATGACCTTTCTCGCGAGCGCCTAGTTTCGGGCAATCTCAAGGAGATAATTTCCGCTAAGTCCATCGTGGGAGTTACCACCAACCCGGCAATTTTCGCCGCGGCGATGACCAACGGCACCGCCTACGATGCCGAGCTTTCCACGTTGAAGGAGTCCAAGGCCACCGCCGATGAAGCGGTGTACGCATTGGCCATCGAGGACGTCAAGAATGCCTGCGACCTCTTTGCGGATATCTACTCCTCTACTAACGGGGCAGATGGCCGCGTGTCCATCGAGGTCGACCCACGCATTTCTGATGATGCTACTGCCACCCTTAAACAAGCGCGTGAGTTGTGGTCCAAGGTTGATCGTCCCAACGTGATGATCAAGATTCCGGCCACCACCGGTTCCCTTCCTGCCATCGAAGATGCCTTGGCGGAGGGAATCAGCGTCAACGTCACTCTTATTTTCTCCGTGGATCGCTACCGCGATGTCATTGAGGCTTTCCGTACTGGTCTCAAGCGTGCCGCCGAGGCAGGCAAGGACGTCTCCACCATTCACTCCGTGGCTTCCTTCTTTGTTTCCCGGTTGGACACCGAAGTAGATAAGCGCTTGGAAGCTATTGGCAGCGAAATTGCTCTGGCGCTGCGCGGTAAGGCGGGCGTCGCCAATGCACAGCGCGCCTATGCTCTCTTCCAGGACGCCTTGCTTAACGACGCCGACTTGCCCGAAGGCGCCCACCTCCAGCGTCCACTGTGGGCTTCTACCGGTGTAAAGAATCCGGAGTACCCAGCCACCTTGTACGTATCGGAGCTGGCTGGCCCGCACACGGTCAACACCATGCCGGAAAAGACCATCGATGCGGTTCTCTCCGAGGGCAACCTCCACGGCGACGCCCTGTCTGATAGCCGCGAGGCTGCAGAAGGCGTCTTTGCCCAGCTAGAAGAGGTCGGCATTGATTTCGATGGTGTCTTTGCAGTGCTGGAGCGCGAGGGCGTTGATAAGTTTGTGGCTGCGTGGGAGGAACTGCTTGCTTCCATTAAAGAACGACTCGCGTAAACTAGCCGTGTGACTTGTGCCCCGCCGAGAATTCGGCGGGGCATTCTGCCGCTAGAATATTAGCGAGCTTAAAGCCCATAAACTCAGGAAGGACTCTTCGTGACCGACTCAGCCGCTTGGGTCAACCCCTTGCGCAATGCCAGCGACAAGCGATTGCCGCGAATCGCAGGACCCGCGGGCATGGTCATCTTCGGCGTTACCGGTGACCTAGCATATAAAAAGCTACTGCCCGCAATCTACGACCTAGCGAGCCGTGGCCTCCTACCCGCTGGCTTTACCCTTGTGGGTTATGGTCGCCGTGACTGGGACAAGGTGGCATTCTGTGACTACGTTCGCTCAGCCGTCATCGCTGGCTCACGTACCGAGTTCAATGAAGATGTCTGGCAGCATTTATCCCAGGGAATCGAATTTGTGCAAGGCTCTTTCGACGATGCTGGATTCGATCGTCTCTCGGCGCGTTTGGGCGAGCTAGATCGCGAGCGCGGCACCGGCAGCAACTGGGCATACTACCTTTCGGTTCCCCCGGAATTCTTCTCCAATATCTGCCACCAGCTGGAGCGGGTGGGCATGGCCAACTCCGTCGAGGACTCGTGGCGCCGAGTAATCATTGAGAAGCCCTTCGGTCACGATCAAGAGTCTGCCCGCAAGCTCAATGAGATTGTCAACGCCGTCTTCCCCGAGTCCGCGGTCTTCCGCATTGACCATTATTTGGGCAAAGAAACGGTGCAAAACATCATGGCTTTGCGCTTTGCGAATCAAATTTTTGAGCCCATGTGGAACGCCCACTACATCGATCACGTCCAAATCACCATGGCCGAAGATATTGGCCTAGGCGGCCGCGCTGGCTATTATGACGGCATCGGTGCGGCTCGAGACGTCATCCAAAACCACCTGCTGCAGCTTTTGGCTCTAGTTGCGATGGAAGAACCGTCCTCCTTCGAGCCTGAGGCCCTGCAGGCAGAAAAGGTCAAGGTGCTGCGCGCTACCCACGCCGTGCATCCACTCAATAAAACGACTGCGCGCGGCCAGTACTCCGCCGGCTGGCAAGGCTCCGAGTTTGTCAAGGGCTTGCGCGAAGAAGAAGGCTTCGGCCCGGAGTCCACGACGGAGACCTATGCAGCCTGCACCTTGGAAGTAAACTCCCGCCGCTGGGGAGGCGTGCCCTTCTACCTGCGCACGGGCAAGCGCTTGGGCCGCCGCGTGACCGAGATTGCGCTGGTATTCAAGGCAGCGCCAAATCAACCATTCGTTGATGGCCAGACCGATGCGCTGGGACGAAACGCCGTAGTCATCCGCGTGCAGCCGGATGAAGGTGTCACCATGCGCTTTGGCTCCAAGGTGCCCGGCTCCACCATGGAGGTCCGCGACGTCAATATGGACTTTGCTTATGCTGAGGCCTTTACCGAGGAATCTCCGGAAGCATACGAGCGCCTGATTTTGGATGCCCTCCTCGATGAGTCCTCGCTCTTCCCCACCAACGAAGAGGTGGAACTTTCCTGGTCGATTTTGGATCCCATTATCGATTACTGGTCCGAAGCAGGCCAACCGGAGGAATACCGCGCTGGCACATGGGGCCCAGAATCCGCCGATAGAATGTTGCGCCGCCGGGGGCACTCCTGGCGCCGCCCATAGGAGGGACGCAGACAATGATTATTCCATTGCCCAACACCACTACTCGTGAAATCTCCAAAAAGCTAGTAGAGGCCCAAGAGCATTACACCCTTACTACCGGCCGAGTACTCACCCTCATCGTGGCTGCCCGCGAGGACGATGATCTGGAAAACATCCTGGCATCCGTGCGCGATGCCTCCCACGAGCACCCGTCGCGCGTTCTGGTCGTCGTGACGGGCGACCCGCAGGCAGATACCCACTTAGATGCGCAGCTTCGCGTGGGCGGTGAAGCGGGTGCTTCTGAAATGGTCATCATGAAGTTGCACGGCGCTTTAGCAAACCAAGACGAGGCAGTCGTTACTCCACTGCTGCTTCCCGACACCCCTTTGGTCGCCTGGTGGCCTACCTTGTGTCCGCCTGACCCAGCTTCCAGCTCGGTGGGTAAACTGGCTCAACGCCGCATCACCAACGTTGCCTACGACGGACGCGTCACTGGCGAAGATCTGCGCACCTTATCCGCCGGTTACACGCCGGGCGATTCCGATATGTCCTGGGCCGCCATCACTTTGTGGCGCGGCGTCGTGGCCTCCGCATTGGACCGCCATCCTCACGAGCCCGTGCAATCCGTCGAGGTGGCGGGCCCTGCGGGCCACCCAGCTCCAGACTTCGCGGCTGGATGGATCCTCGATCGTTTGGCAGTCCCCGTCCACCGCGCTGTGACCGACTCTCAGGAGCCGCACTTCCCAGTGACCCACTTGCGGTTTAATCGGGAAACGAGCCACGTCGACGTTGATGTCGTCGACGAGCGCACGGTGCGTGTGTGCGTTCCAGGTTCCCCGGATTCCTTGGTGAGCCTTAGCAAGCGCTCCCAAGCTGAAGTTCTCTCTGAAGAATTGCGCCATCTGGATGCCGATAAGACTTATGCGCAAGCGCTCCGTGCGCTCGCCCAAGTAGACTACAGTAAGCACTAAAACGGCTTAACCCCGATTCTTTGCAAAGGATAGCGATACCTCATGGTAACTCTTCACCGCGTAAGCGATGTGGATGAACTTATCTCCCAGGCCGCGCTGAAATTCGTGGATACCGTAGCCCGTATCCAGGCCGCCGGTGGCGGGCTCCACCACGATGGGGTCGCGCGAGTTGTCCTAACCGGCGGTGGCGCTGGAATTGGCGTTCTCCACGAGCTAGCTCGTTTGGATTTCGCGGCACAGCAGCAAAGCGAGAATTTTCCAGCCCAGCGCATCGATTGGTCGCGCGTTCACGTCTTTTTCGGCGACGAGCGTAATGTGCCCGTCTCTGACGCAGATTCTAATGAGGGTCAAGCACGCAGTGCCCTGCTCAATCACGTAGATATTCCGGACCAGAATATTCACGGTTTTGATCTGGGCGCGGTGTCAATGGAAGCCGCGGCGAGTGCGTATGAGCCAGAGCTGAAGGAATTTGCCCCGAACGGATTCGACCTCCATCTGCTGGGCATGGGAGAAGAGGGCCATATCAATTCCTTGTTCCCCCATTCTGAGGCGGTTCGGGAGCAAGAAGAGCTAGCTGTTCCCGTTCACGACTCTCCCAAGCCGCCGAGCGAGCGCATCACCCTTACTCTTCCCGCAGTCAACAAGTCTGATCGTATCTGGCTTCTTGTTGCAGGCGAGGCCAAGGCGGAAGCTGCCAAGCACGTCGTTGAAGGCGCTGAGCCCGAAGAATGGCCGGCTGCAGGCGTGCACGGGAAGGAAGAAACCATCCTCTTCCTTGCCGATGACGCTGCCTCCGAGCTGTAGTCACGTCAGCCTAGTGCGCAGCCGAGCTGAACTTGTGGCTCGGCGCCGCGCAAAAAGCGCCGGTACCGCTTCCCTACCA
The DNA here is from genome assembly GCF_001913985.1 of Corynebacterium sp. S5S1. Taxonomy (NCBI): domain Bacteria; kingdom Bacillati; phylum Actinomycetota; class Actinomycetes; order Mycobacteriales; family Corynebacteriaceae; genus Corynebacterium; species Corynebacterium sp. S5S1. The sequence goes on along the minus strand of NZ_MKXT01000008.1, from coordinate 73,876 downwards.
CCAGTTCCCACAGGGAACCAGGAGGTTGGAAGCCGATACCGGCGCTTTCGCTATTCCAGCTGGTGGCTTAAGCGAATGCCTGGATGAGGTTGAGGCCTACGATGCACGCAAGCCAGATAATTACCATGACCACGGTGTAACGGTCCAGGTTCTTTTCCACGACGGTCGAGCCGGAGAGGTTCGACTGCACGCCACCGCCGAAGAGGCTGGACAGGCCACCACCTTTACCCTTGTGCAGCAGCACGAAGATGGACATCAAAATAGCTGCGATGACCAAGATGATTTCCAGTGCCAAGACCATGAGGATAATCCTTATTTCTAACGTGCGCCCTGTGGGTAACTCTCGCCACCCGCTAGCGCGGAATCGTACTTTTAGGCTTCGCGTACAGCAAAGCAATCACATCGGCTCACTCTACACGATGGCGCGGGCTGGAACCATTCCAACCCGCGCCTTAGCGCGAACCTGTGACAGGTGATAACTCCTGTTAGCTCAGGGCATTAGCTGCGTTGGCAGCCAACTTGGCAAACTCCTCGCCGACCAAGGAGGCGCCACCGATCAGGCCGCCGTCGACGTCAGGCTTGCTGACGATCTCTGCAACGGAATCAACCTTGACGGAACCACCGTAGAGAATGCGGATACCTGCAGCAACCTCCTCACCTGCGAGCTCCTTTACGAGCTCGCGGATGGCGGCGCAGACTTCCTGGGCATCGTCTGCGGAGGCAACCTTGCCGGTGCCAATCGCCCACACTGGCTCGTAGGCGATAACAGTCTTGGCAAGCTGGTCTGCGCTCAGGCCAGCCAAAGAATTGCGGGTCTGGTTAACCACGTAGTCCACGTGGGTACCGGCCTCGCGTACAGCCAACGGCTCGCCTACGCACACGATGGGGCTGATGCCATTGTCCAATGCTGCGGCTGCCTTCTCTGCAACGAGCTTATCGGTCTCGCCGTGGTACTGACGGCGCTCCGAGTGGCCCACGACCACCCAGCTGCAGCCGAGCTTGGACAGCATCTTGCCAGATACTTCACCAGTGAATGCGCCGGACTCGTGCTTAGAAATGTCCTGCGCACCGTAGGTGACCTGCAGCTTGTCGCCCTCTACCAACGTTTGGATGGTGCGAATATCAGTAAACGGGACCATGTAGGCCACGTCGACCTTCTCGTAGTAGTCCTTTGGCAGGGAGAAGGCGAACTTTTGAACGGAGCCGATGGCCTCGACGTGGTCGAGGTTCATCTTCCAGTTACCTGCAATAAGTGGGGTGCGTGCCATGAATTTTTCCTCTCTTTTTGGCAAGTTGATCAGGCAGTTTTAGGCTTCCAGGACAGATACGCCCGGAAGATCCTTGCCCTCGAGGTACTCGAGGGAGGCGCCGCCACCGGTGGAGATGTGGCTGAAGCCGTCCTCGTCCAAGCCAAGCATGCGCACGGAGGCAGCGGAGTCGCCGCCACCGACGACGGAGAAGGAACCGTTGTTTGCGGTGGCGTCGATAATAGCCTGCGCTACACCAGCAGTGCCCTTGGAGAAAGCTTCCATTTCGAATACGCCCATCGGGCCATTCCAGAAGACGGTCTTGGAAGAAGCAAGAACCTCTGCAAACTTTTCCACGGACTTTGGTCCAATATCCAGGGACATCCAGCCCTCAGGGATGCTATCGAGCTCGACCACCTGGGTCTCTGCATCCGCTGCGAACTTGCTTGCAGCAGTGAGATCAACCGGAAGCACCAGCTTGTCGCCAAAGCGCTCGAGCAGGTCCTTGCAGTTTTCGATCTGGTCTTCTTGCAGCAAGGACTCTTGGACGTTATAGCCCTTGGCGGCCAGCAGGGTGTAGCACATGCCGCCACCAATGATGACCTTGTCTGCCTTGCCGGCCAGTGCTTCAATCACGCCGAGCTTATCCGAAACCTTGGCGCCGCCGAGGACAACCACGTACGGGTGCTCCGGCTCCTTAGCTACAGTGGAAAGAACCGAAAGTTCCTTTTCTACGAGCTTGCCTGCGTAAGCCGGTAGGCGCTTAGCGACGTCATACACAGATGCCTGCGCACGGTGGACAACGCCAAAGCCATCAGAAACAAAAGCGCCGTTATCGGCTGCTAGAGCAACGAGCTCGTCAGCGAACTGGCCGCGCTCGGCCTCGTCCTTGGAGGTCTCACGGGGGTCGAAGCGGACGTTTTCAACCAACATCACGTCACCATCGTTGAGGCCGTTGGCGCGCTCATGAGCGTCTTCTCCGGTGACGTCGCCGGCTAAGGCAACGTACTGGTCAAGCGCCTCAGACAGCGCTTCAGCTACTGGAGCCAAAGAGAACTTAGAGTTTACCTCACCCTTTGGACGACCCAGGTGTGCGGAAAGAATGACCTTTGCGCCCCCTTCTACCAGTGCCTTGATGGTCGGAAGAGAAGCGTTAATACGTCCGGGATCGGTAATGTTTCCCTCTTCATCAAGTGGAACATTGAAGTCGGAGCGGACGAGGACGTGGCGGGATTCGACGCCCTCCTTGAGAAGATCGTCAAGTGTCTGGAAAGCCATTAATTACTCCTTAAATAATTCGGACGGGTTAAAAGGCTATAGATATAAGAATACCGGCCGCGACGCAGCGCCGTGAAGGCTTGCATCAGGCCGGTTCCTCATTGCTAGAGCTCTAGTTTAGAGCTTGTCTGCCACCAGGTTGGTCAGGCGAACGAGCTGGGAGGTGTAGCCCCACTCGTTGTCGTACCAGCCCAGAACCTTGACCAGGTTGCCGTTGGAAACCTTGGTCATTCCGGAGTCGAAGATGCAGCCGTGCGGGGAGGTAACAATGTCGGTGGAAACCAGCGGATCCTCGGTGTATGCGAGGGTGTCCTTGAGCTCGCCCTCAGCAGCTTCCTTCAGGGCGGCGTTGATTTCCTCGGCGGTGACATCGCGGGAAGCGGTGAAGGTCAGATCGGTAGCGGAGCCGGTGATAACCGGGACGCGCATTGCGTAACCATCCAGCTTGCCGTCGAGCTCAGGCAGAACCAGGGATACGGCCTTAGCAGCGCCAGTGGAGGTAGGCACCATGTTTACTGCAGCGGCACGGGCGCGGCGCGGATCCTTGTGCGGAGCGTCCTGGATGCGCTGGTCGCCGGTGTAAGCGTGAACGGTGGTCATCAGGCCCTTTTCAATGCCGAACTTGTCATTGAGAACCTTTGCCATCGGCGCCAAGCAGTTAGTGGTGCAAGATGCCGCGGACATGACGTTGTGATTTGCCGGATCATAGGTGTCAGAGTTGACGCCATAGACGAAGGTTGCGTCTACTTCCTTGCCCGGAGCGGAAATAATGACCTTCTTGGCGCCAGCCTCGAGGTGGGCCTTGGCGTCGTTGCCGTTGGTGAAGCGGCCGGTGGACTCGATGACGAGGTCTACATTGTACTCGCCCCACTTGAGCTGCTTCGGGTCCTTCTCTGCGGTTACCACGATGCGGTGGCCGTTAACGGTAATGGACTCATCGTCGTGAGTAATTTCGCCATCGAAGCGGCCCAGTACGGAGTCGTACTTCAGCAGGTTAGCCAGCGAGGCGTTGTCGGTCAGGTCGTTTACTGCAACAACTTCGAGGTTGTTGTCACCCTGAGCGACTGCACGGAAAAAGTTACGGCCGATGCGGCCAAAGCCATTGATACCTACGCGGATAGTCACTGTATTTCTCCTCAAAGAGTCGAGTAAATGTGTGTACGGGTATGTGCGCGGGTCCTTCAATGAAGTCTGTGTTTGAGAAGCGCCCGAGCGTTTTCCCTTACATTGCCGATACTACCGAGCGTTTTTTGTCAGCGCAGGCTCCCAGCGGCCTTGAGAACTAGTGGATGACAGATTTTCCAAAAGCGCGTACACTCTTTCCGATCCTTTTTATTTCCCACATACAAACCCGCTGGATAGGCCCGAACACGTGGGTTTGTGTTGGGTTTACCCCGTTAACGTGAGATATATCACTGTTGAGCTTCAGGGGTTGCGTCCGCCTCTGTCCGATCGGACATTGAGAAATGCTGCCGCTAACCCCTATCAAGACGACCGTATTGTTTCCGTGACGCCCACCGCACGATATGCTTTCCTTACTCACTGGCTCACAAAGCGTTTAAGGCAACCCTGCCTGCTCTAGCGCCACCGTTGGTCACCGTGAGAATGCTTCATGTGCCCGTAATTTCCTACGGGCAAAACCACCGTAGAAATCAAGGACTTCTCTTGTTCGAAATAAATACCTCTGCTGTGGGTGACAGCCTCGGGCTTACCGCCCTGGTGGCGATTCTCCCGCTCATTGCATTCTTTATCATGCTGCTAGGCGTTAAGGCACGCGCGCATACTTCTGGCGCCGTTGCCCTGGCAGTATCCCTCATTATTGCCATCGTCGGCTTCTCCATGCCGGTAGATATGGCCTTGTCCTCCGCCGTACGTGGCGGTCTATTCGGACTCCTGCCCATCGTCTGGGTCATCATTACGGCAATTTGGTTCTATGAAATCACCGTAGCTTCCGGGCGCTTCGAGGATCTGCGCAAGACCTTTGACCTTTTGGGTGATGGCGATATTCGCATTCAGGCTATCCTCATTGCCTTCTGTTTTGGCGGTCTGTTGGAGGCCCTCGCTGGCTTCGGCGCCCCTGTGGCCATTACCGCGACCATGATCATGGCCCTTGGTGTGAAGCCACTGCGCGCGGCAACAGTAGTTCTGATTGCTAATACCGCTCCGGTTACTTTTGGCGCGGTTGGCATCCCGGTAACCACTGCTGGCGAGGTAGCCGGTCGCAGCGCCGAGCAAACCCACGACATCGCAGCGCTTATTTCCTTGCAGGTGCTGCTCATCGCCGCCATCGTGCCATTCCTTATCGCCTTCATCTTGGACGGCTTCCGCGGTGTCAAGGAAACTGCCCCAGCCGCTGCCGTGATTGGCATTTCCTTCGCGTTCGCTCAGTGGTTGACCGCGACTTTCTTTGCGTACCAGCTCACCAACGTCATCGCCTGCATCGTCTCCTTGGGCTGTGCTTTCGCCTTCCTCCGGGTATGGAAGCCGAAGGGCGTCAAGGAGTTGCGCGAGCGTCTCGAGCTGCCTGCCGCCGAGTCCACCACCGACCTCAACGGACGCCGTATCTGGATGGCGCTGCTTCCCTACGCCGTAGTGACCGTTGTCTTTGCCGTGGCAACCGCCGCCCCCGCTGTCTTCGGATTCCTCAAGCTTCACTTTGCCTGGCCTCTGCTTGATGACGCAATTGTCGACGCCGACGGCAACCTCATGGATACTAGCTTCAGCTTCAATGTCTTTGGCAACCCAGGTACGCTCCTGCTGCTCTCGGGCATTATCGTTGCGGTTGTCTACCACTTCTTCAATGAAAATGGCCGCTACAGCCTAAGCTTTGGGCAACCAGTGAGCGCTTTTGGGGACGTCGTCAGCCGCATGAAGTTCTCGGCTCTTACCATCATCCTGGTGCTGGCCTTGGCCTATACGATGAACTACTCCGGCCAGACTATTACTATTGGTGAGTTCGTCTCTTCTGCCGGCAGCATCTTTGCGCTCTTCGCCCCAGTCCTGGGCTGGATTGGTACCGCGGTTACTGGCTCCGATACATCTGCTAATGCCCTCTTTGCCAACCTGCAGGTAGCAGCGGCAGAACGAATTGGCGTAAACCCTGACCTCATGCTCGCGGCCAATACCGCAGGCGGCGTCGTGGGCAAGATGATCTCCCCGCAGTCCCTTGCAATTGCGGCTACCGCCGTCAATATGGAGGGCAAGGAATCTGTCATCCTGAAGAACGTAGTGGGCTACTCCGTGGCCTTCCTGGCTTTTGTCTGTGTCATCGTGTTCTTGATGACCAACGTCCTAGGGTTCCTAGTTCCCTAGTTCTTTAACGCTTCTGGCTAGCCGGTTGCGTACCTGCTAGCCGCCAGGAAGGCACTAAAAATCTCCCCGCAGCTGCGCCTACCGCTTTGGTATCCGCACTGCGGGGAGTTCTTTTAATGTAGGTGATTCCGAGCGTCAGGATTCGTTGAAGAGGTCATCCGTAATCGCTTGGTTGGTATCGGGGATATCGAGCTCCTCGGCTCGTTTATCGGCCATCGACAGCAAGCGGCGAATACGCCCGGCTACTGCGTCCTTGGTCATAGGAGGATCGGCCAAGCGGCCCAACTCTTCGAGCGAAGCCTCGCGGTGCTGAACTCGCAAGCGGCCCGCGTCTGCCAAGTGCTCAGGAACATCGTCACCTAATATCTCCATGGCGCGGTCAACGCGCGCTGCCGCGGTAACCGCGGCGCGGGCAGAACGCCGAAGATTGGCGTCATCAAAATTGTCCAAGCGCCGAGACGTATCGTGCGCCTCCCGCTTAACTCGCTTCTTTTCCCAGCTCAATCGAGTCTCCTGAGCGCCCATACGCGTAAGAAGCGCCCCGATAGCATCACCATCGCGTACAACGACGCGATCTTCACCGCGAGTTTCCTTGGTCTTCGCAGAGATACCAAGGCGGCGGGCACAGCCCACCAGTGCCAACGCAGCCTCTTGGCACGGGCAGGTAACTTCCAGCGCGGAAGAGCGGCCTGGCTCCGTGAGGCTGCCATGGGCAAGGAAGGCTCCGCGCCATGCTGCTTCGCTATCGGCCACGGTGCCGGAGATGACCTGCGGCGGCAGCCCCACTACCGCATGGCCGGAGCGGGTGATAAGGCCCAGCCGACGGGTCAGCTCTTTCGCGCCGATGGAGATGCGAACCGTTACGCGAGTCTTCTTGGTGGTTCCTGCCGGGCCGACGACATGGCTATCGGCAGTGATCCCATAGAGGTCATCAAGAGCGTTCATGAAACGCCGCGCAATGGCGTGGCTTTCTAGCTCTAACTCATAGGACATGCTGTCACCGGAAATATCTAGCTCGCCGGCGAATCGCAACATCGCCGCGAGTTCGGCAGCACGAGCGGACTGGCGTGGCACAACGACAGCCGTCAATTCTTCTTTGACCTGGTCGGTCAATGGTGTGGTCACCTAGTTCGCCCCATTTCTATTCTCACAGTCACAAAATACGCATAGCGGCTAGAGCCATTGCTCCCAGCCCAGTGCGGTGAAAGGATTTCTGACATCATACCGCGCACGCTTGGTCGCCGCGCAGTCGGTCGAGCGCGAGCGGCCGCACGATAGCCTGAAGAGTAGGTGCCAGTTCTAATCGCTAGTGCTGCGATAGTCCGAATAAAGGTCCAGAAGTGCTGTAGACAGCTTTTCAGGGTCGTGCTTATTGATGCTGCGACCATTGGCATCAACTTGGCTCACGTCCGCGAAGGTAGCGCGAGCGCCTAGGGACTGCGCGGCACGCTGAATATAGACGCGCTCACTATCGGTAGGCAAAGCCGTCTCGTCCACCAAAATGCGGTCAATTCGCAGATCAGGGGCGTGTTGAGCGAGCACATGCAAGTGACGCTCTGCGGAGAAGCCATGAGTTTCGCCCGGCTCGGGCGAAAGGTTCAATACGACGACGCGCAGCGCATCGGAAGCAGAAATCGCATCCACTACCTGCGGCACGAGAGTATGCGGCAATACCGAGCTAAACCACGAGCCTGGGCCGATGGTAATGAGGTCCGCGCGCTGGATGGCATCGAGGGCATCCGGATTCGCTTTGGGCCGTTCGGGCACGATGCGCACGCGACGCACCTGGCCCGGCGTGGAAGCGACGGCAACCTGGCCGCGGACCTGGCGCATGACACGGGGGTCGTCGTCAAGCCCGGCTACGTCAGCTTCAATCTCTAAGGCCTGGTTGACTACTGGGAAGACTCGCCCCTGGGAATTAGTAAGTTCTGCGATGGTATCCAGGGCGGCTTGATAATCGCCGAGCACATCCGTCAATCCCGCAATCATCAGATTGCCCACCGCATGCCCTGCCATCGCGCCATTGCCACCGAAACGGTGTTGCAAGGTTCGTGCCCACAAGTCCCCCACTGGGTCGCTATTGGCCAAGGCGGCCAGCGCCATGCGCAAGTCACCCGGTGGAATGATTTCCAGCTCGCGGCGCAAACGGCCTGAGGAGCCGCCATCATCCGCGACCGTAACAATGGCAGAAATATCGGCCGCCTCGCTAAAGCGTGCGGACAGAAGGGTTTGATAAAGTCCATGGCCGCCGCCAAGGCAAACCATGTGTGAAGGATTGGTCATAAAAGCGTTTAAACTCCTGTGCTCTAGCCTCGAGCGATATCCCTATGCAGGGTGCTGACGTCTAATGTGTCATTGTCCCGCAGGCGCGCCGCAATAGCCTCTGCGACGGCAACGGACCGGTGGTGACCGCCCGTGCAACCGACGCCAACCGTGATGAAGTTCTTGCCCTCATGGCGGTAGCCATCCAGCATGGTAGAAAACATCTGCAAGAAATTGTCCACGAATTCCTGCGCCGCTGGCTGCGAGAGCACATAGTGGGCAACCGGTTCATCCGTGCCGCGATATCCTCGCAGTTCTGGAACCCAATAGGGGTTGGGCAGGAACCGCACGTCTACCACTAAGTCGGCATCGCGGGGCGAGCCATTTTTAAATCCAAAGGATTCAACGGTGACATGCTGCTTTTCATTTTGCATCTCACCAAAGGCGGCCTCAATGGCACGGCGGAGATCATGAATGGATAGGTTCGTCGTATCGATAATGATATCCGCATGGGAACGCACATCTGCCACTGCCCGGCGCTCGCGTTGGATTCCGACTTTGAGCGTGTCCCCCTCCTGCAGCGGGTGGGTGCGCCGCACCGAATCGAACCGGCGGATAAGCACATCATCGCGAGCATCCAAAAAGAGCACGGTGGGCTTCATATTTAGTTCCGTAAGCTCATTCATAATCTCCAACAGAGACCCTGGGAACATGCGCGAGCGCACATCCGTTACGGCTGCTACCTTGCCCACTGGAGTTTCCTCTTGGTTGCACAGCTTGAGCAGGTCAACAATGGCGCGAGGCGGAATATTGTGGGCCACGTAGTAGCCCTTGTCCTCAAATACTTTGGCAGCGGAACTCAACCCGCCGCCGGACATACCGGTTATCAAGATGGGTGGAGTTTCGAAATGCGTCATGCTCTTCAGTCTAGCGCTTCAAGATTCGCTGCCTCTAGGAGAACGCCACTTAATTGCCCGCAGAATCATGCAAACTCTCGTACACGGTCTGGGCCAGTTTGGGACCAAATCCGTTTACCTCACAGATCTCTTCCACAGTGGCGGCCTTGAGCTTTTTCACCGAACCGAAATGCTTGACCAGATCGGTGCGCCGTTGCGGCCCCAATCCCGGAACGGAATCGAGTACCGAGGAACGCATCCGCTTTGAACGCTGCTGCCGGTGGTAAGTAATGGCGAAGCGGTGGGCTTCATCGCGAACTTGCTGCAGGAGGAAGAGTGCTTGCGAGTTTCGCGGCAAAATCACCGGCTCATCATCGCCGGGAACCCAGATTTCCTCGAGGCGCTTGGCCAAGCCCACTAGGGTTACATCCACGATGCCTAACTCATCAAATACCTCTTGAGCCGCGGCTACCTGGGGCGCACCGCCATCCACGATAAAAAGCTGCGGTGGATACGCAAAGCGGCGTCCCGCTTCGGCAGATTCTTCCGCCACCTTCTCCTCTGCAAAGGAAGACTCTTCTACTTCCTCATCCGGATGGGCCAGCTTATCTTGCTTATGGCGCTTAAAGCGACGCCGCGTGATCTCTGCGATAGAACCAACGTCATCCGAGCGGCCATCACCTGCCGCCTCCTTGATGCGGTAGCGCCTATAGTCAGACTTCTTGGGCAAACCATCTTCAAAGACCACCAGGGAAGCAACCACATCTGTGCCTTGAATATGCGAGATATCGGTACATTCGATGCGCAATGGGGCTTGCTCCATGCCTAGGGCTTCTTGAATATCCTGCAATGCCGCCGAACGTGCGGTGAGGTCTCCTACCCGCTTGAGCTTATGCTGACGCAACTGCTCCTTAGCGTTTTTCTCCACCGTGGCCATAAGCTGCTTTTTATCGCCGCGCTGGGGAACACGCAGGTCCACCTGGGCACCGCGCAGCTCCTCCAACAACTCGATGACCTGCTCCGGTTCATCCGGCAGGGCCTGAACCAAAATCTGGCGTGGAATAACCTGCACGCGGCGGGATTTCATGTGCGATTCTTGGTCCACCCCGCGCCGCTTCACGTCCGCGGCGAGCGCAGCATCTTCGCGCGCCTCTTGTTTCTCGCGCTCTACTGCATCGGAATAGAACTGGATGAGGAAGTTTTGTACCAACGCGGGCAGCGCGGGATCAGGTTTTCCTTCTTCCAAGGGCTCTGAACTCGCCTGATCGCCGGCGCGTTCGACTACCCAACCGCGCTGACCGCGAATGCGCCCATCGCGAACGTGGAAAATCTGTACCGCTGCCTCAAGTTCATCGGAGTTAAAAGCAATGAGATCAGCATCCGTGCCGTCTGTGAAGACCACGGCCTGCTGTTCCATAATCTTGTCAATAGCGCCCAAATCATCGCGCAGGCGCGCCGCGCGCTCGAACTCTAGGTTCTCGGCGGCCTGCTCCATGTCCTGGGTAAGTTTGCGGCGTACTGAACCGGTGTTGCCATTCATGAAGGACACGAGATCGTTGACCGTCTCGCGGTGGTCTTCCTTGCTTACTCGGCCAATGCAGGGTGCATCGCATTTGCCGATGTATCCCAAAAGGCACGGACGCCCTAGCCGCTCATGCCGGTTATATACTCCCTTGGAGCAGGTACGCATGGGAAAGACACGGGTAAGCAAGTCCAAGCTTTCGCGCACGGCCCAAGCATGAGAATAGGGGCCGAAATAGCGTACGCCCTTGCGCCGCGGTCCACGGTAGAAGAAGGCGCGAGGGACCGTCTCTCCGACCGAAACCGCGAGCATAGGATAGGTCTTATCGTCGCGGTACATGACGTTGAAGTGTGGATCAAAGCGCTTGATCCACGTGTACTCCAACTGCAAGGCTTCCACCTCGCTGGCAACTACCGTCCACTCCACCGAGTTGGCGGTGAGGACCATTTGGCGAGTACGCGGGTGCAGTTGCGTGATGTCCTGGAAATAGTTAGACAGCCGAGCGCGCAGGTTCTTGGCTTTGCCCACGTAGATAACGCGGCGGTTTTCATCGCGGAACTTATAGACGCCTGGGTCGGTGGGAATGGTTCCCGGAGCCGGGCGGTAGGTGGAGGGGTCAGCCAATTGTTAATCCTGGGGCATGTACTTGGCTTCCACGTCGCGGAAGCGGCGGACGTTGTCAATGACGGTGTCCTTATCGCCGGACTGCAAAGCCCAGACGGGAACGAACTCGAACTCGGGCAGCTCAAGGCGTGCCATACGTTGGCCTACGGGGAAGGAAAGTCCGTAGACCACCTGCCACGGATAAAAGCGGGTGCCCACGATATTGCGGACCTCTACCCCATCCTCATTGGCGCGCAAGCGGGGACGGTTAAGAGCGATCCAGGAGAGAACGGAAATGAGAACACCAACGCCAGGGAAGGCGAATTTGTCGATGGTGGTCACGTGCGCACCGGTAAAAGACACATCCAAGGTGACTCCCATGAAAATATGGATGGCCAGAACGAGAATCACCCAGGCGATAGCCACCTTGCGCAGGAAGGGCGAGGTCGCCGTGAACTCCCACGGTTTAGACGTGGTCTGTGCGAAGGGATCGGCGCTGGTATAGGCCAATACTTCGGCGTCGCTAAGCTGGCGGCTGTGCTGCGGATTCTTTGGGGCCTGCGCCTCGTTCATGTGCATACTCCTTCGGGGTGCGCCCCGCCGGCCACATTAGTGGTCAAGCATTGGGCGCTGACGCATTGCTAGAGGTTACTTTTGTGCTGCGTTTAGTGTACGCAACTGCAGCGCGGTGTCTAAAGCCGCGATCATAGCTTCGGCACCCTTGTTTTCTACCGAATCTGCAAAACCGGCGCGGTCGATAGCCTGCTGCTGGTCGTTGACGGTCAAAACGCCATTAGCTACCGGGGTGGATTCATCGAGTGAGATACGGGTCAGTGCCTGGGTGACGGAGTCGCATACGTAGTCAAAGTGGGGGGTGCCGCCACGGATAACGCAGCCTAGTGCCACCACGGCATCGTAGGAGCGGGCTGCTGCTTGGACCATAACGCCAAGTTCCAGGGCACCTACTACTCGGTATTCGGCAACCTCAGCACCATTATCGGTAGCAGTCTGCACCGCCTGGGCATGGAGCTGGTCGCAGATTTCTGCGTTCCACGTAGCAGTAACCACAGCAACGCGCAGTCCACTGCCATCAACCTGGGCAATATCAGGCAGGCCTTCTTTACTCATCGCTATCCTTTCAATCGCACGTTAAAGTTCTACTTATGTTCGGCGTCCCACTGGGCAACCTGCGGGAGGTCGTGGCCCATGCGGTCGCGCTTAGTACGCAAGTAGTCAATATTATCCGCGTGGGCAGGGGTTGCCAGCGGCGTGTGGTGGCTGGCGTCCACCCCAAAGCCACTTAGCCCCTCGCCCTTATGCGGATTATTGGTTAAGAGGTTTGCGGATTCTATGCCGAGATCGCGAAGGATCTGCCCGGCCACGGAATACTCGCGGGCGTCCTCGGGCAGTCCCTGCTCCAGGTTGGCATCGACGGTGTCCATGCCCGAATCCTGCAGGCGGTACGCCTCCAACTTATGCAAAAGGCCGATGCCGCGTCCTTCCTGACCGCGCAGGTAGATGACCACGCCGCGGCCTTCCTGGCTGATAAGGCGCATGGATTCATGCAGTTGGGGCCCGCAATCGCAGCGCCGTGAGCCAAAGGCATCACCGGTTAGGCATTCGGAATGGACACGCACCATGACGTCGCGTGCGCCGCGCAGTTCGGAAGGTTCCCCTGCGACCAACGCAACGTGTTCCTGCCCGTCTACCTCATGGCGGTAACCGATGGCGGTGAAGTGACCATATTCGGTGGGTAGCTCAGTGGCGACCTGGCGGGTGACCTGCGTTTCATTATGGCGGCGCCACTCGATGAGCTGCGCGATAGAGATCATGGAGAGCCCATGCGTATCGGCAAAGCGACGCAACTCTGGTGAGCGCGCCATATCCGTGGGGTCATCCTCGGAGACGATCTCGCACAGCACACCGGCCGGGCGCAGGCCCGCCAATCGGGCGAGATCAATGGATGCCTCCGTATGGCCGTCCCGCTCCAGTACGCCGCCCGGGCGAGCACACAGCGGTACCACGTGGCCTGGACGGGTGAACTCTCCTGGAGTGGTGCTGGGGTCTGCCAGACGCCGGATGGTTTCTGCGCGCGAGGTGGCAGAAATACCGGTACTACCTGTTGCCGCATCCACGGTCACCGTGTAGGCGGTGCCGCGTACATCTTGGTTGACCGCCAGCATCGGCGGTAGGTTCAGCCGGTTGCAATCGTCTGGCAATAAGGGTGCGCAGATATATCCAGAGGAATAGCGCACCATGAAGGCCACGAGTTCCGGGGTGGCTAGCTCCGCGGCGAAAATCAGATCGCCTTCGTTTTCGCGATCCTCATCGTCGATGACAACAACCGGCTTACCAGCGGCGATATCCGCGATGGCCTGGTCGATGGAATCTAGACGGATGGAATTCTCACTCGCGCTCATAAGGTAGCAGTCTAGTCCTTAGCCTCAGGGGGTTGAGCTTCGGGGTGAAGCATCTTTTCTACATACTTGGCCAGCACATCCACCTCGAGGTTTACCTCTCCGCCCACTGGCAAGGCGCCATGAATGGTATCGCGCAAAGTGGTGGGGATAAGGGATACCTCGAACCAGTCGGGGCCCACGGCGCTCACGGTCAGCGACGTGCCGCTCACGGCAATGGAGCCCTTTTCCACGACGTACCGAGCAAGCCCGGACGGCAAGCTAAACCGCAGCACATCCCAGTTCTCGGAGCTAGTTCGGCTCTGGAGCGTCGCGGTGCCGTCCACGTGTCCTTGCATGATGTGCCCACCCAGCCGGGTGGTGGGAAGCAGTGCCGGCTCTACATTGACCGGATCGCCCTCGGCAAGGCGCCCCAGGGCGGTGCGGTCAAGGGACTCCTGCATCACATCCGCACAAAAAGTATCCGCCGAAAGATCCGCCACGGTAAGACATACGCCGTTAATAGCAATGGAATCACCCAGTGCCGCCTCCGCAACGGTACGCGGGGCACGAATGCTCAACCGCAGCGCGTCTGCATGCGGTTCCATTGCCTCCACGGTGCCCAACTCTTGTACTAGACCAGTAAACACGTCCAACCTTTCTCGCTCACTACTATGTCCAGCGCCTAGCGCACGTATTCAATAAGAACGTCATCACCCAGGGCCTTCATTCCCACCCGGTGGAAACGGGTGGCCCCTGCCAGTGTCTGGGTCACGGGGTGCGCGAGCACGCCACGGCCTTCGCCCAGCAAAAGCGGTGCAATATAGGCGGAGATGGCATCCACCAAGTCGGCCTTGAGGAAGCTGCTGGCCAGGCCTGCGCCTCCTTCCACGAGGATATCGCGGGCACCGGTGGCGTAGAGCTCGTAGAGAGCTTCTTCGATGCTGTCGTACTGCTCGTACCCCAACTCGCGCAGGTGGCTTGCTGCATCGCCCGCCGATTCCAAATCACGCTTGCCTATGACCACCCGGCGTGGCTGGTGCGCGCGCAAGCTGCCGTCGCTAAAGCGCGCGGTGAGCGAGGGATTATCAGCCAGCGCCGTGCCGGTACCTACCACGATGGCATCGCGGTGCGCCCTATCGGCATGCACCCAGTCGCGCGCTTCCTCGCCCGTAATCCATTGGCTGGTTCCATCGGCCGCGGCCGTGAAACCGTCCAGCGTTTGCGCGAACTTCAAGGTAACGTGGGGACGTTGGGTGCGCACGGCGAATAGCCATGGCACCATGGCATCCTCGGCGTGCGGGGGCTTTTCTAGCTTGGCGACGTCCACTCCAGCCTCCGCCAACACTTCTGCTCCACCCGCAGCCTGCGGGGTGGGATCGGCGTGGAGGTAGTACACGCGAGCCACGCCGGCATCGATAAGCGCCTGCGCGCAGGGACCCGTGCGGCCGGTATGCGCGCAGGGTTCCAAGGTGACCACGGCCGTGGCCCCGCGTGCCTTACCTCCGGCCTCCTGCAACGCCATGACCTCGGCATGCGCGCCTCCCACGGGCTGGGTGGCGCCGACGCCCACAACCTCCCCAGCTGGCGACACGATGACCGCGCCTACCGGTGGGTTAGGGCTCGTGGTTCCACGAACTTCAGCACCCGCGGCCATTGCGCGCAATAGCGCTGCGGAGATGCTGCTGTCTTGTAACTCCGCGCCCATTAGGCACCAGCCGCCAGATCACGCAGCTGCTTGACGACGCCGGCGGGATCATCCGACTTGAATACGGCTGAGCCTGCCACGAAAGCGTCGCAACCCGCCTCGGCGGCTGCTTTGATGGTCTCTGGTGAAATGCCGCCATCGATCTCGATGACGGTCTCAAGGCCCTGCTCATCAATGCTGCGGCGCAGCTTACGGACCTTCTCCAGCATTTCTGGCATGAATTTTTGCCCGCCGAAGCCAGGCTCGACAGACATCACCAGCACCTCATCGAAATGGTGCAGCTTGTCCAACCACGGCTCGATGGCGGTGCCCGGCTTGATGGAAAAGGCCGCACGCACGCCCAAATCGCGGATGCGCTGGGCCAAGTCCACTGCCGCCTGGTCATCGGCGACGGTCTCCACGTGGAAGATAATCGTATGCGCGCCCGCCTTGGCATAGGTCTCCACCCACTTTTCGGGTTCCTCAATCATGAGGTGGACATCTAGTGGCTTATTGGTGCTGCGATGGACCGTGGCCGTGAGATCTGGGCCGAAAGACAGGTTGGGCACAAAGTGCCCATCCATAATGTCCACATGGACCCAGTCTGCGGTATCAATCGCCGCTAGTTCCTCGCCCAAGCGAGAAAAATCAGCGGCCAGGATGGAAGGGGAAATAATCGGTGCGGACATGCCCACCAGTCTATCGCGATTAGTTGGCTGCGCGGCGAAGGGCCGCAAAGAACATGGCGTCGGTACCGTGCCGATGCGGCCACATCTGCACGGATTTCTCATGGCCTACATCGCCCATATCAGGAATGAGAGCATGTGCGTCGAGTTCTTCCGCGCCGAGTTCGCGCACAGCGCGGTCAACGATGCCCCGGGTTTCGCGCAGATCTGGCGAACAGGTGGAATAGATGACCACGCCACCTGGACGCACCAGGTTTAATGCGGAAGACAAGAGCTCGAATTGCAGCTGGTTGAGCTCGGTAATGTCAGACTCGGACTTGCGCCACCGCGCCTCGGGGCGGCGACGGAGGGCACCGAGGCCGGAACAGGGGGCATCGACAAGCACGCGGTCAAAGCCCTCTCCCACCCCGGGATTGCGGCCATCTGCCACATGGACGTCCACGGGTAAATCGCTGACCGTCTTTTCAATCAGCGCCGCTCGGTGCGGGGATACCTCCACTGCATCGACGTGCGCGGAGTCGATGCGGGCAAGCGCGCCCATCAATGCCGCCTTACCGCCGGGACCGGCGCAGAGATCCAGCCACCGGCCGGTATCCTCGCCCTCGAGGGGCGCCTCGCATACCGCGCGGGCAATCAGCTGCGAACCCTCGTCCTGGACGGCCGCCAATCCTTGGCGCACGGGTTCCAATTGGCCGGGGTCACCGGATTCCATGTACACCGCATAAGGGGAATAGCGCCCCTCCTCATTGCCGGTCATCAGGGCCAATTCCTCGGCCGAGATTTCCCCAGGGCGCGCCACCAGATGCACCGAAGGTCGATCCGAATCTGCCGCCAGGGCAGCCTCCAACTCCCCTAGGCCCAACACGCGGCTAAACGATTCCGCAATCCAGGTGGGGTGGGCATGCTTAAAGGCGATGCCGGCGATTTCCCCCTGTGGAGCGAGCTTGTCCAGCCAGGTCTTAGCTGGCGTGCGCGTAATGGTGCGCATGATGCCATTAGCAAAGCCCTTGGCTTTGACTTCACCGGCGGCTTCTACCAAACGAACGGTGGTATCAACCGCCGCGTGTGGCTCCACGCGGGTATAAAGAACTTGATAGGTGCCTAGGCGCAAGGCATCAACCACGGCTGGGGAAATGGCCTCGAGGCCGCGCGAAGAGCACTCTGCGATGACGGCATCAACTACGCCAAGGGTGCGCAGCGTCCCGTAGGTGATTTCGGTGGCGAAGGCGGCATCGCGCCCCTTGAGCTTTTGCTTGCGTAGTGCCTTGGGCAAAATGAGGTTGGCGAAAGCATCATCCTCGCTTACCCTGCGCACCACGTCGAAGGCGACCGCACGCGGCGCATCCACGCCCGCAGCCAGCGCGGCCTGAATCAGTCCGCTTTCCTGGCGCTTGCCGGGACGCTGGCCCTTAGCAGCAGCCTGCCGGCCACTGTGCTGCCCACCGCGGCTACCATGCTGCTGCCGTTGCGGGCGGCCGCCGCGACCCTTCACACCAGCGGATTTGTGGGAGTCCTGCGGCTTACCCGCCGGCGACTTATCCCCGGACTTGCTGCGGGAACGGAAACCACCACTCATTGAAACTTCACCTCGGCATCCTTGCCTAGTCCGCGGGCCCAATCGGCCGCGTTCATCATCTTCTTTCCCGGAGGCTGGATTTTACCCAGCTGGACTGGCTGCGTACCGGTACCGATGAATACGGCATTCTTGGCAATGTGCAGCTGCCCTGGTTCTAGTTCCTGTGGAACCGCCGCCTCATCTTTGAGGCTAACCGGTCCAATCTTCACGCGGGCCTCGTCCCACATGGTCCATGCACCCGGACCAGGCGTATGTGCGCGAATGTGCCGATCGATGGCAAATGCCGGTTGGGTCCACTCCACGCGGGCCTGCGCGGTAGAGATTTTCGGCGCATAGGTAGCCTCACCCTGCTGCGGTTGTGCCTCCAGCTGCCCCGCCGCTAAGCCATCCATGGTGGCCACGAGCAGATCGCCACCGGAATAGGCAAGGCGCGTCAACAGGTCATCAGCAGTATCGGTGCCTTTAATCTCCTCCGTCACGGTGCCGAGCACCGGGCCGGTATCAAGGCCCTCTTCAATGCGGAAGGTTGATGCGCCGGTAACATCATCGCCTGCAGCAATGGCCGCCTGCACTGGTGCCGCGCCGCGCCATGCCGGAAGCAAGGAAAAATGCAGGTTTACCCAGCCATGCTGTGGTAGTTCCAGCAGGTCCTTAGTTACCAGATTGCCGTAGGCCACCACCGGAATCGCCTCTGGTTGCAATTCCTTTAAGCGGGAGCGCAGCGCCTGACCATCCTCCGAGTCAGGGCGCAGGGTGGTTGGAGTCAATACTTCAATGCCGCGTTCCTGGGCGAGCGCCTTCACTGGGCTCGGGTGAAGAGTGCGGCCGCGGCCCTTCTTCGCGTCTGGGCGAGTGATTACCGCCACCACCTCGTGCGACGAGGCAAGCAGCTTTTCCAAGGCCACAACGGCTGGCTCAGGGGTACCGGCAAAAATAATCCGCATGCGGGGAAACTCTCCTCTTAATGTCGTTCAAAATACTAGGCTACAACGCCGCAACGCTGCCGCCACAGCGAGCGGGCTACGAGGCGTTAAACCACTCGGATTCACGGATGGCGCGCATGGCCTCCTTGCGCACTAGCGCCTCCAAGCGTTGTAGGAAGAGCACCCCATCGAGGTGGTCCGTCTCATGCTGGATGCACCGAGCCATCAGTCCTGAGGCCACCATGGACACAGGGCGCCCCTCAATATCCTGGCCAGTCACAAAGACCTGGTTGAACCTCGTGGTTTCCGCGCTAATTCCCGGAATGGATAGGCATCCTTCCGGGCCTGTTTGCTGCTGCTCTCCCACCGGAGTCCAGACCGGATTGACAAGTGCCCCGCGCAGCCCAGATTGGGTATGCGAGCAGTCATAGACGAAGATTCGCTTCAAAATCCCCACCTGATTAGCCGCTAGCCCTACTCCCCCAGCTTTGTCCATGGTCTCGAGCATATCGCTCGCCAGAGCACGCAGACTAGCATCAAATTTACTAATCTCCTCCGCGCGGCTGCCCAAGACTGGGTCGCCGTAGATACGCAGCTCTCGAAGGGACATGGCAATCACACCTTTCTCATGGCACCGAGACCAAGCCGGCCGGCGGTGGCGGCTTCCTCCGTCGAGATTAGCGCATGAGCGCCTATGGCCCCGATATGGCTAACCCACGTGGATAGGGTCAACCACAATGCGCAAAGGCAGGTCATCCTTGCGGGCGCTGCGCGCGGCGTTGGCGCTGCGCAAAGCCCGCCCCAATTGGGACCGCGGCCCCAGCGGGGTGCGCACGACCAGCCGCTGCGGTGGGCCAAAGCGCTGGCTATCGTAGTCACCAGGCAGGCTCTGCCCCGGCGGAAGGGGAACTGGTCCTAATACCTCCGCGTGGTCTGGAAGATCCACAAGCTCGGCAAAGCCATCTAGGGATGCATCCGCACCGTCGATGGCAGCAAAATGCACCGCGGGTGGAAAGCGCACTTCGCGCCGGGCAGCAAGCTCTGCCGCGGCCGCGCCCACCATATCCCAACGCAGGAAATGCTGGACTACGGTAAGCGAGTCATCGGCCGCCAGGATTACTCGACCACCCTTGAAATGCGGCTGCACCAAGGTAGCCGCCTGCGCCCACTTCGCTAGGGTATCCTCCGTGGCGCGCAGGTCTTGCCGGTTGAGCAATGCCCCGGCATCCAAGAGCAACGCCGCGCCATAGGCTCCATCTTTTACTCTCGGTTCCGCACCAGGGGTGGCAATGACCAGCGCCGGCGCATTGTCCACCGCATCGAGCACCTTGTTTCCGCCCGAGACCACCACCCGCGTATTGGGAAAGGCCCGGCCCATTTCTTCCGCAGTGCGCTCCGAGCCCAATACGATGGCCCGCAGGCGCGGAGACCCGCATTCGGTGCACCGATGACGTGCCTCAATGCGACCACACCAGCGGCAGGTAGGCATTCCCGCTTCGTCGGAGCCTGCGCTTGCCGACGCCCCCTTGGGCGGCAGCCCCAATGGCCCGTTGCAATGCCGGCAGCGAGCCGGCGCTCGGCACTGGCCACAGGCCAAAATGGGCGCATACCCCTTGCGCGGTACCTGCACCAGCACCGGCTCTCCCTTATCCAGCGCCTGGTGGGCGGCTTGGAAGGCCTGCGCCTGCACTTTTGTCGTACCGCCCTGGAGGTCGCGGGCGATAGACAGACCGAACGACCCCACCGCCTCGATAGCCGGGCACCGCGCCGTTATGGTTTGCTCTTTGGCCACCACGTCGTGCGCCCATCCTGATTCCACGAGGAGCTGTGTCTCTGTCGTCCGCGAATGGTTGGCCAGAACCATGCTGCAGCCTTCGAAGGCTGAGCGGGTGGTGAGTACTTCCCTCGCATGGACATAGGGCTTGAGGTTGTCGACCAAATTATCATTGCCATCATCGAGGATCACCGCCAGTTGCAAGTCTTTGACCGGAGCAAAGGCGGCGGACCTGGTGCCAATGACCACGCGCGCTTGGCCCACTAGCGCGGAGAGATAACGGCGATAGCGCGCCTGCGGGCCCATGCTATTAGTCAGCACCGTTATCTGCTTTGCCCCAAGTACCTGACGAAGCGCGGCCTCTACAGCATCGACGCTCTTCTGGTCCGGGGCGACGAGGAGAACTCCGCCTCCGCCAAGCGCCACTTTGGCAGCGAGGGCAGCCAGCGCATGTGCCCAATCATCGCCCGGGGCGATTTGCCAGGCGGCACGGGCGAGCTTGCCGGCAAGAATCGAATCGACGAAAGCCTCGCCATGTTGATAGGCCGACCAACCTGATAGGTCGGGCTCGCTCGTGGTGCCAAGCTCCTCCCACGGGGTCTCTAAATCGGATTCTTCCGCCTTGGCGTGCCGCGGTGGGATAGCGGAGCGGATAATGTCTGAGCGCACGCCGCCGTAGCGGTCTGCCAGGGCGTCGACAAGCCGGGCCAGCTGCGGCGGATAAACCTGGAAGGGGGAGATAACGCGCTCGATAAAGCGCAGGTTGCCGCCAAATTCGGAGTCATGTCGGCGTTCTAAGACAATGGCGTCAACCAAGCGCCCGTTGAAGCGGATGCGCACCTTAATCCCCGGTTGGACTTCTTCCGAGTCTGCCTCTTCTACGAGGTAATCAAATCCTCGGTCTAGGTGCGCAACCCCTAAAAGAGGCAACACCCGCGCAACCGGCTTCCGGGTGGCGGGTGTTTTCTTAGGCATAGGCCTCGATTCTACAGACCAGCGGCAGCACGCAATGCTTCCACTCGGTTCAACTGCTCCCACGGCAGCTCAACGTCGGTGCGGCCAAAGTGACCGTAGGCCGCAGTTTGCGCATAGATGGGGCGCAATAGGTCGAGCTCGCGAATGATAGCGGCCGGGCGCAGGTCAAATACCTGATTCACCGCAGCCTGGATATTCGCATCGCTCAGGCCTTCCTTGGCGGTACCGAAGGTCTCCACGTACAGACCCACCGGCTTGGCGCGGCCGATTGCGTAAGCCACTTGGACTTCAGCGCGATCTGCCAAGCCCGCGGCGACGATATTTTTGGCCACCCAGCGCATGGCATAAGCAGCGGAACGGTCCACCTTGCTCGGGTCCTTGCCAGAGAACGCGCCGCCGCCGTGGCGAGCCATGCCGCCGTAGGTATCGACGATGATCTTGCGTCCGGTAAGACCGGCATCGCCCATCGGACCGCCAAGGATGAAGGAACCGGAAGGGTTGACCAACAAGGTCGTGTCTTCGGTGTAGTACTTCTCCAAGCCGGCGTCCTTGATAACCCATTCAAGGACCTCACTACGTAAGGGACCTTCCAACCAAGCACTATCGACATCGGCATCGTGCTGGGTGGAAATGACCACGGTATCCAGATGGGACGGCTCATTGTCGTCGGTGTAGGCAAAGGTCACCTGGGTCTTGCCATCCGGGCGGAGGTGATCGACGATTCCTTCCTTACGTACCTGCGTCAGGCGGCGGGACAGGCGGTGCGCCAAGGCGATGGGCAGCGGCATGTACTCAGCGGTCTCATTGGAGGCATACCCGAACATCAGACCTTGGTCGCCTGCGCCAGCGGTATCGTTTTCGGCGTCGTAGTCCTCGTCATGGGCGCGGGCTTCAGTGGAGTTGTCTACTCCGGCGCCAATTTCCTGGGACTGCTCGCCGATAGCGATATTCACACCGCAAGTGTTGCCATCAAAGCCGACTTCGGAAGAAGTGAAGCCGATAGACTTAAGGGTGTCACGCACCAGCGCCGGGATTTCTACGTATGCCTCGGTGCGAACCTCGCCCACCACGTGGACCTGGCCGGTGGTTACCAACGTCTCAACGGCCACGCGGGATTCCGGATCCTTTTCCAGCAGGGCATCAAGGATGGCGTCAGAAATGGCGTCACAAATCTTATCGGGATGGCCTTCCGTAACGGACTCGCTGGTAAAAAGACGAGTTGCCACTGCAGCGTTATCGGTCACAAAAACTTCCTTTGTTCTCACTGTTGATTCGATGCTGTGGGTTTTCTACGCCCAAGCCTAATACTTCGCAAGCCTAGACCAAGCGGTCTATAAATGCAATTTTAGTTGTCTACCCCTGAAACATTTCATTCACGGCCGAAAGGATCTGAGCGGCGACAACCTGCTTCGAGCCATGCTCCACGCGTTGCGGCGCGGAATCCGGACGCAAGATCCACCCCTCATTGGACTTTTGGCCAAAAGTCTTTCCGCGCCCGACCTCATTGGCCATGAGCACGTCGCAGCCCTTACGCGCGAACTTTTCCTGGGCATAGTCCAAGGCGGACTTCTGAGCATCACCAGTTTCGGCGGCGAAGCCCACAATTACACACTCGGCAGGGATTTCCGAGCGCTCGCGCGCAGCGACGAGCCCTTGGAGCACATCCGGGTTTTCCACCAGATGGAGCGTCGAGAGTGCATCGTCGGCCTGCCCTTTCTTCATCTTTGTTTCGGCGACGTCCGCCGGACGGAAGTCAGAGACTGCAGCGGCCATGATAACCACGTCCGCATCGCGAGACTCCTCGCGCATGGCATCTTCCAACTCGCGGGTGGAGACAATGTGCCGGAGTTTCGCGCCGCTCGGCACAGGAAGCTGGGCGGTATTACCCGCAACGAGGGTGACCTTGGCCCCCATCTGGGCGGCCCATTCCGCGAGCGCGAATCCCTGCCTGCCGGAAGAGCGATTGCCCAGGTATCGGACCGGATCCAGTTCTTCCTGGGTACCACCGGCTGATATGACGACCTTCTTGCCCTGCCAGGTGTGCTGCACTCGGTAGCCTGCCAGTTCAGTACGGATAATCTCCGCAATCTGTTCCGGCTCCGGCAAACGACCTGGACCAGAATCCTTGCCAGTAAGGCGGCCGTGGGCGGGCTCGATGACGGTGATACCGCGGCGTCGCAAAGTAGCCACGTTGTCCTGCGTAGCGGGATTATGCCACATCTCAGTATGCATGGCCGGGGCCACAATAACCGGGCACGTCGCGACCAACACGGTGGCGGTGAGCAAATCGTCTGCCCGGCCTGCAGCCAAGCGCGCGATAAGGTCTGCGGTGGCGGGCGCAATGACCACTGCATCCGCACGCTGTCCTACGTTGACGTGCTGCACCTCATCCACGGCCTCAAACACGCTCGTGGAGACGGGGTGGCCGGATAGAGCCTCAAACGTAGCCGCGCCCACGAAGTTCAGTGCACTTTCTGTGGGGACAACGCGGACGTCATCGCCCGCTTCCTTGAGATTGCGCACGAGGTGGCACGCCTTGTAGGCCGCGATGCCGCCGGCGACGCCCAGAACAATATTGCGAGAGGAATCTTTATCAGTCACACCGCACGATGGTACCTGCCGACATAGAGAAAGGCTCCACCCGCCGCGACCAAGAGGTACACCCCAATTCGGGAATGCACTTCCGTGGCGGCGCGTGGAGCCTTAAAGCTATTACACGCTTAGTGCTAGCTACTTGCCTTCCTCGTGGTCAAGCAGGCCAGCATCAATCTCGCGCAATGCGATGGACAAAGGCTTTTCGCCTGGCTCTGGGGTAACCAGCGGGCCTACGAACTCGAAGACACCTTCATCCTGCTCTTGGTAGTAGCTATTGATCTGGCGTGCGCGCTTAGCGGCAAAGATGACCAAAGCGTACTTAGAGGAAACCTTGTCCAGAAGCTCATCGATCGGGGGATCAGTAATACCGATCGGATCATCAAATACTGGTTCCGCCTTTGCGGCTTCAGTGCTAGAAGGGGTGGTCACGTTAGTCACATGCACCTTTACTTTGATTGAAGATGGTCAAAAAGGAGGTCTATGCCCGCAGGATATCACTAATGGCAGATACTGCCTCGTCCAGATCCTCGTTCACAACGACGTGATCGAACTCGTCCTTTGCGGCTAGTTCCTCATGCGCAGTTTGCAACCTACGGTCAATGACGTCTTGCGGCTCGGTACCGCGGCCGGTGAGCCGCTCCACAAGTACCTCCCATGACGGGGGTGCCAAAAAGACCAGGTCTGCCTCCGGCAGCGCTTTCTTAACATTCCGAGCACCCGCGAGGTCAACCTCAACGAGCACCGGCCGGCCAGCGGCCAAAGCTTCCTCTACCGGCTGGGCGGGCGTTCCAGAGCGCTGCAATCCGCCGTGGATATCAGCCCATTCGAGCATCTCCCCGGCATCGATTCGCTGCTGGAAGGTTTCTGGGGTGACGAAGAAGTAGTCGACACCGTCCTGCTCCCCGGGGCGGGGCTGGCGCGTGGTCATAGACACGCTGAAGTACAGTCCCTCGACGTCACTGCGCAGACGCGAAACTACGGTGGATTTTCCCACTGCGGAAGGCCCCGCCAGAACGACGAGGCGCCCGCGTGCAGTTGCGTCAGCCATGGTTGTGACTATTCGCCGTAACCGAAACGCTCGAGGAGAGCACGACGCTGACGCTCACCCAGGCCGCGCAGACGACGGGTCTGAGCAATCTCCAGGTCCTCCATGATTTCCTTAGCCTTGACCTTGCCAACCTTCGGCAGAGCCTCGAGGAGTGCAGAAACCTTGGTCTTGCCGATGATCTCATCAGTCTCGGCCTTTTCGAGCACGTCCTTCAGGTCGGTCTCGCCGCGCTTGAGTGCAGCCTTGAGCTCGGCGCGAGCTTTGCGGGCCTCAGCGGCCTTTGCGAGAGCTTCCTTGCGCTGCTCATCAGTCAACTTTGGAAGGGCCACGGGTTTCCTCCGATTCATTAGATTGATTCTATTACGTCTAGTACTTGGTACCAGATTACGGTTGCCTAACGCAGCTAATACACCGCGGAAAGATATTAATAACCTTCGAGCAAACCGACTTCTGGCAATCCTAGCACTACTCATTGAACGGCGACGATTAGCGGGTCCAAAAGCACGCCTATTTTAGCACGTCACCGCACATACCTTAAACAAAGTACCAGGTAAACGGCGCGGCCGATAATCAGCCACGCCGCCCCTATTAGTCCCGAAACTCTGCCGCCACCTGAGCAACCACTTTGCGCAGGTCAGCGACGCCAGGACCCTGCTCCAGCACTGCTCGGGACACATTGGCGAATCCCAGCGATGGATGAGCAGAAACAATGCCGTGCACCTGCTCTGGGCCAGCGCCCTGGGCGCCAACGCCGGGCAGAAGAACCGGACCATTGAGCGCATCGAGGCGCGGCGGATTGTCCAACGTAGCGCCGACGACTACGCCGACATCGCCAGGCTTGCCAGCCTTTTGCGCCCCGACATTGAACGCGGCGCATTCATCGACGACGCCTTGAGCGATGGTGCTCTCCTCGCCCACCGGGACCGACTGGATGGCACGTGCCTCCGGGTTGGAAGTAGCCGCCAGGACGAATACACCGCGCCCGGTTTCTTCGGCCTTGGTGAAAACCGGCCCCAGTGCGCCAACGCCTAGATAGGGCGACACGGTCACGGAATCTGCGCGCAGCGGCGAACTATCGCCGAGCCACGCATCTGCATAGCCGGCCATGGTGGAGCCAATATCGCCGCGCTTGGCATCGGCAACAGTAAGGCACCCCGCTTCCCGCAGGGAAGCCAGGACTTCTTCGAGGACCGCAAAGCCCTGCGAGCCAAAGCGCTCAAAGAAGGCAACCTGTGGCTTTACCAAGGCGGCGGTATCGCTAAAGGCTTCAACGCAGCGCATGCTAAAGGTCCGCAGACCATCAGCGGTGGGCCCCAACCCCCACTTTTCTAAGAGATATGGGTGTGGGTCGATGCCAACGCACAGGCGCCCGCGTTCCTGACCGGCTTCTTCTAGCCGCTCGCCAAATCCTTTAGTGCTGTGGGCCATGCTCAAGCTCCTGGAGTGCACGCACCTGCAGGTTTCCAATGCGCATCGCTTCGATGCCCTGGACAGCTGCGGTTACGCCTTGCACGGTGGTCACCAGTGGGATTTCCGTGTGCACGGCGGCGGCGCGGATATCGTAGCCATCGTGGCGTGCACCGGCAGAGCCAGCAGGCGTGTTGAGAATCCAGTCGATCTCGCCATTGAAGATCTTATCCACGATGGACTCTTCGCCGTCCTTGGCCTCAGAGACCTTGGCAGCAACCTCGCACTCGATACCGTTGCGGCGCAGCATCTGCGCCGTACCGGCGGTAGCGACGATGTTGTAGCCCATGTTGGCCAAGCGCTGAATCGGGAAGATCAGGGTGCGCTTGTCGCGGTTGGCCACGGATACGAAGATAGTGCCCTCCGTGGGCGGAACGGCAAAGGCCGCGATTTCGCCCTTGGCATAGGCCGCACCGAAGTTGGTAGCCAAGCCCATAACCTCACCGGTGGACTTCATCTCTGGCGAGAGCAGCGTATCGAGCAGGCTGCCATCGGGGCGGCGGAAGCGGTTGAATGGCAAGACTGCTTCCTTGACGGCAATCGGGTGCTCGAGTGGCAGAGAACCACCGTCATATTCGGAAGGAATCATGCCTTCGGCGCGCAGATCCGCGATGCTCGAGCCCATCATGACGCGAGAGGCTGCCTTAGCCAGTGGTACGCCGGTGGCCTTGGAGACAAACGGCACGGTACGGGAAGCACGTGGGTTGGCCTCAATGACGTAGAGGATGTCATCCTTCAAGGCGAACTGGACATTCATCAGACCCTTAACGCCAATGCCTTCCGCCAGCAGACGGGTGGAGGTGCGGACCTTTTCAATGTCCTCTGGTCCAAGGGTCATCGGCGGCAGCGCGCAGGAGGAATCACCGGAGTGAATACCAGCCTCCTCGATGTGCTCCATGACGCCGCCCAGGTAGACTTCGTTGCCGTCGCACAGGGCATCAACGTCAATCTCGATGGCGGAGTCTAGGAAGCGGTCCACCAGAACCGGGTGGTCCGGAGACAGCTCGGTGGCACGCTCGATGTAGTCTTCCAGCGCCTTTTCGTCGTAAACGATTTCCATACCGCGGCCGCCCAGCACGTAGGACGGACGAACCAGTACTGGGTAGCCGATGGAGGAAGCAACCTCGCGGGCCTCAGCGAAGGAGGTGGCGGTGCCGTATTCCGGTGCTGCCAATTCTGCCTCGTCGAGGACCTTGCCGAATTCGCCGCGGTCCTCGGCGGAGTCGATAGCTGCCGGGCCGGTGCCCACGACCGGAACGCCTGCCTCCTCCAAGCGGGCAGCAAGGCCCAGCGGAGTCTGGCCACCCAGCTGGACAATCACGCCAGCAACGTCACCAGAAGCAGCCTCCGCGTGGTAAACCTCCATGACGTCCTCGAAGGTCAGCGGCTCGAAGTAGAGACGGTCTGCGGTGTCATAGTCGGTGGAGACGGTCTCCGGGTTGCAGTTGACCATGACGGTCTCGTAGCCCTGCTCCGAGAGCTCAAGGGCCGCGTGAACGCAGGAGTAGTCAAACTCGATACCTTGACCAATGCGGTTAGGGCCGGAGCCCAAAATGATGACCTTACCCTTGGAGCCTTCCGGTGCCGGGCGAACCTCGGTCTCGGCATCCGGGTCAAGCTCATAGGAGCTGTAGTGGTACGGGGTCTGTGCTTCGAATTCGCCGGCACAGGTATCTACGGTCTTGTACACGGGGCGGATACCCATGCGCCAGCGCAGGCTACGTACGCCATCCTCGCCGTTGAATTCGGGGCGTAGGGCGGCAATCTGGGCGTCGGAAAGCCCAAAGACCTTGGCCTCGCGCAAAAGTTCCTCGGTGAGCACTGGGGCGTCGATAAGCTCCTGGCGGAAGGCCACCAACGTAGCCAGCTCAGCGATGAACCAGGGATCAACGCCGGAGGCCTTATGTACCTCATCTACAGAAGCGCCGAGGCGAAGGGCCAGCTCGATGTCGTACATGCGACCCTCGGTTGGGCGCTCCAGGTCCTTGAGCACCGCCTGCAGGTCGGTGGCACGCTCGCCGGCGAAGTACTCATCCGGCTTGGTCCAAAAGCCGTTCGGCTTGTTTTCCAAAGAACGCATGACCTTGTTCAGGCCCGCGATGTAGTTACGGCCGATGCCCATGGCCTCGCCCACGGATTTCATGGTGGTAGTCAAGGTGTCATCGGCACCCGGGAACTTCTCAAAAGCAAAGCGCGGGGCCTTGACAATGACGTAGTCCAGGGTCGGCTCGAAGGCAGCCTTGGTCTCGCCGGTGATGTCGTTTTGCACCTCGTCCAAGGTGTAGCCAATGGCGAGCTTGGCCGCCAGCTTAGCAATCGGGAAACCGGTGGCCTTGGATGCCAGCGCGGAGGAACGGGACACGCGCGGGTTCATCTCGATGACGATGATGCGGCCGTCATCCGGGTTGACCGCGAACTGGATATTGCAGCCGCCAGTATCGACGCCGACCTCGCGGATGATGGCAATGCCCAAGTCACGCATCTTCTGGAACTCACGGTCAGTGAGGGTCAGCGCCGGGGCGACGGTGACGGAATCGCCGGTGTGCACGCCGAGGGCGTCGACGTTTTCGATGGAGGCAACAACTACGACGTTGTCGTCGCCATCGCGCATGAGCTCGAGCTCGTATTCCTTCCAGCCCAGGATGGATTCCTCAATGAGCACGTTGGCCTCGGGGGATGCGGCCAAGCCGCCGCCGGCAATGCGGTCCAAGTCCTCATTATTGAAGGCCAGACCGGAGCCCAAACCACCCATGGTGAAGGACGGGCGGACTACGACAGGCAGGCCAAGCTTGTCGACGGTCTCGTGGACCTCTTCCATGTTGTGACACACGGCGGAGCGGGCGGACTCACCGCCGATGGAGGCGACGATGTCCTTGAACTTCTGGCGGTCCTCGCCGCGCTCGATGGCGTCAATATCGGCGCCGATGAGCTCAATGCCGTACTTGTCCAAAATTCCTTGGCGGTCAAGTTGAACTGCGGCGTTCAGCGCAGTCTGGCCGCCCAAGGTAGCCAACACAGCGTCAATGGGGTGCCCCTCTTCGCGCTCCTTGACCAGGATCTTTTCAATGTAGTCCGGCTCGATGGGTTCGACATAGGTGTGATCCGCAAACTCAGGGTCGGTCATGATGGTGGCCGGATTGGAGTTGACCAGCGTCACGCGCAGGCCCTCTTCCTTGAGCACGCGGCAGGCCTGGGTGCCGGAGTAGTCGAACTCGCAAGCCTGGCCGATGACGATTGGGCCGGAGCCGATGACCAGGACGTGGTTGATGTCGTTGCGCTTTGGCATAGTTATTCTTCCTTTTCCTGGTTGTCTACTTATTTGGGGTGTGGTTAGCCATCAGTTCTTCAAACTGATCGAATAGCGGGTTGGCATCGTGCGGGCCCGCAGCGGATTCTGGGTGATACTGCACGGAGTAGGCCATGCCGTTGCGCAATGCCACGCCCTCCACGGTGTCGTCGTTGAGGCAGATATGAGTGACCTGCGCGGGGCCGAAGTCGGTGGCGAACTCGGCGTCGTTGCTGTTTAGGTCATAGCCTTCCGGCGCCTTCAGCGCGAAGCCGTGGTTCTGGGAGGTGATGTCGATCTTGCCGGTCACGTTATTGCGCACCGGCACGTTGATGCCACGGTGGCCGAACTTCATCTTGTAGGTGTCCAGGCCAAGCGCGCGGCCCAGGAGCTGGTTGCCAAAGCAGATGCCAAAGAACGGGATCTTGGCTTCGAGCACCTGCTTGATGATGCCCACCATTTCTTCGGCCGTAGCCGGGTCGCCCGGGCCGTTGGAGACAAAGACGCCATCCGGGTTATAGGACTTCACCTTGTCAAAGGAGGTATTTGCGGGCACGACGATGGTTTCGATGCCGCGCTGGGAGAAGTGGCGCGGGGTTGCGGTCTTAACACCCATGTCGAAGGCAACGACGGTGTACTTCTTCTCCCCTACGGCTTCAACCGTGTACGGCTTGTCGGTAGATACCTCCGCGGCGAGATCGGCGCCTTCCATAGAGTCCTGGGACTTAACTTCCTTAAGCAGCTCCTCTACCGGGCGCTGAGCGTCTTCGCCGGAGAACAGGCCGGCAGCGATGGAGCCGTAGTTGCGCAGGTGGCGTACCAAGGTACGGGTATCGATGCCGCGAATTCCAATGACCCCCTGCTTTTCCATTTCCTCGCTCAAGCTGCGCTCTGCGCGCCAGTTGGATACGCGCTGTGCAAGGTCGCGGATAACGAGGCCAGCAACCCAGATGCGGTTTCCGTGGGACTCGTTGTCCTCATCATTCCAACCGGTATTGCCAATGTGCGGCGCGGCGGATACCACGATCTGGCGGTGGTAGGACGGGTCCGTCATGGTTTCCTGGTAACCGGTCATCGCCGTGGTGAATACGGCCTCGCCCAAGGTGGTGCCGGTGGCGCCAAAGCCATAACCGCGGAAGGTGCGCCCGTCCGCGAGAACGAGGATTGCTGGGGTTCTATCAGTCACGTCGTGGCCTTTCTCTGCCATATAGGTGGTTTCAGTGTGCAAGGTTAGTCTTCTTCGGAGGCTGCCAAGTCAAAAGTGACGGCGCCTCGCAAAATGGTGTGGGTAACGCGGGCACCAAATTCTTCGCCAGCGTACGGGTTGTTTTCGGACTTGGAGGCCAGCGTGGAGGAATCAGAAACCCAGTGGTGGTCTGGGTCCACAATGGTCAAGTTAGCTGGCTCGCCTTCTGCGATGGGACGGCCGTGGCCCGGCAGGCGGGTGATTTCTGCAGGGCGCTCGGACATGACGCGGGCAACAAAGCGCCAATCGGCCAAGCCAGTCTCGACGAAGATCTTGGCGATAACGGCCAAAGAAGATTCCAGGCCCAACATGCCAGGGCGGGCATTTTCAAACTCCACGCACTTGTCTTCGGAGCCGTGCGGGGCGTGGTCGGTGGCGACGCAGTCGATGGTGCCATTGAGCAGCGCCTCGCGCAGGGCCTCAGTATCGCGCTGTTCGCGCAGCGGCGGGTTGACGCGGAAGAGGCCATCGTAGGTGCGCAGCTTGTCATCGGTCATCAACAGGTGATGCGGGGTTACCTCGGCGGTGAGCGGAATATCCTGCTCTTTTGCCCACTTCAGTAGCTCCACGGTGCCCTGGGTCGAGGCGTGGCAGATGTGCACGCGGTTGCCGTAGTCGCGCGCCAATAGGGCGTCGCGGGCCACGATGGATTCCTCCGCCACGCGCGGCCAACCGCGCAGGCCGAGCTTGGCCGCGGTCTCGCCTTCATGGGCGGAAGCACCACCGGTCATGCGGTCATCCTCGGCGTGCTGAGCCAGCAGCACGTCCATGCCCTTGGCGTATTCCAAAGCACGACGCATTAGCTGCGGATCCTGGACACACTTGCCGTCATCGGAGAACATGCGCACCTTGGCGTCCGAACGAGCCATCATGCCGAACTCTGTAAGGGTCTTGCCTTCCAGGCCCTTGGTAATGGAGCCCACCGGGTGGACGTCGCACAGCGCCAGTGCTTGGGACTTGGCCCATACGGACTCAGCGATGATCGGCTGGTCGGTCACTGGGTTGGTATTAGCCATGGTAAACACTGCGGTGAAACCGCCTTTGGCGGCAGCCTTGGAGCCGGTCTCGATAGTCTCGGTATCCTCGCGACCGGGCTCGCGCAGGTGCACGTGCATATCCACCAGACCTGGCAAGAGCACGTTGCCCTGGCCGTCGATGACCTGTGCATCCTCGGCTTCTGCCGTAGCGCCGATGGTAGCGATGATGCCGTCCTTGACCACGACATCGGTGGGCTCGCCTTCGCCGTACAGGCGCACATTCTTAATCACCAGTGGGGATTCCGCCGGCGCGGAAAGGCGACCGGTTTCCGGGTAAGTAGTCATTGTCTCTCCCTAAAGTTGAGTGTGGGTCGCGGTTTTAGATGCCGGCGTTTTCGCCATTGGTCAGCAGGGTAAACAGCACCGCCATGCGGGCGTGCACACCGTTGTGTACCTGCTGTAGAACCGCAGTTTTGTCCAAATCTGCGACGCCGTAGTTAATCTCCATGCCGCGCAGCATCGGGCCGGGGTGCATGACGATGGCGTCCTTGTGCATGGCCGCCGCGCGCTCCTTGGACAGGCCAAAGAGGTTGGCGTATTCGCGGTGGGAGGGGAAGAAGCCGCCGTTCATGCGCTCTTGCTGCACGCGTAGCATCATGATGACGTCGGCGTCTGCGACTTCCGCATCAAAGTCATACGACACGCGCACCGGCCAATTCTCTACTCCAAAGGGCATGAGGGTGGCTGGGCCTACGAGGGTTACGTCAGCGCCGAGAGTGGTGAGCAAATCTACGTTGGAGCGCACGACGCGCGAGTGCAGGCAATCGCCCACAATCTTTACCTTCAGGCCGGCAAAGCCTTCCTCACTGTGCAGTCCTAGGCGTTGGCGCATCGTGACGGCGTCGAGCAGCGCCTGGGTTGGGTGCTGGTGCGCGCCGTCGCCCGCGTTGATCACCGAAGGTCCCTTGCCGTTAGGCGCTACCCACTGGGCCAGCTGCTGCGGCGCACCAGAGGAAGGGTGGCGCATGATGATCGCATCGGCGCCGATGGCGGCCAAGGTAAGACCCGTATCCTTCAGAGACTCGCCCTTCTTTACCGAAGAGCTGGAGGCTGACAGATTAATGACGTCCGCGGACATCCACTTGCCGGCGGTTTCAAAGGAAGAGCGGGTGCGGGTGGAGTTTTCATAAAAGAGCGTATAGATGGTCCGGCCCCGCAGGGTCGGCAGCTTCTTTACCTCGCGGCCTTCCAGGGCCTCACGGAAGCGATCCGCTTCATCCATCAGACCGATAATTTCACTTCGGTCCAGCTCTGCCATGTCGATGAGGTGCTTCATGGTTATGCCTCCCCCGCTTCGGAGCCAGCTCCACTAGTAGTAGCGGCGGCTCGGGTCAATACGACCGCGTCGCGGCCGTCAATCTCGCTGTTGTATACGGTGACATCTTCTTCTCGCGCTGTGGGCAGATTCTTACCCACATAATCGGCGCGGATAGGAACCTCGCGGTGGCCGCGATCTACGAGGACGGCCAGCTGAATGATGTCCGGACGGCCCACGTCACTCAACGCGTCCAAGGCGGCGCGGATAGTGCGGCCGGAATACAGCACATCGTCCACCAAAATGACGGTGGAGTTATCGATGCCGCCGGTGGGAATCGTCGTCGGTTGGAGTGCGCGATGCGGCTTATTCAAAAGGTCATCGCGGTAAAGAGTGATATCGAGGGAGCCCCATGGGACTGCAACCCCAGAAAATTCTTCAATTTTGTGCGCTAGGCGCTGTGCAAGTGGCACGCCACCAGAGGGAATGCCAAGCAGAATGACCCGCGGTGCGTCCGCGGAATCGAGCGCCGTTTTTTCAATAATCTGGTGCGCGATGCGTGCAACGGTACGCGAAACATCATCGGAGCTTAAAAGCTCTAGCTTGTTCGCGGTAGCGTCAGTTCCACTCATCGTGACCTCCTTCCCCGCCTCACGGTGCGGTCTTTAAAGGATGCCGGTTGATGGTCTCAAAAATGTCTATGCTGTTAGACACAAAATACTCTAGCACCTTCCCCACCACTTGGGTGAGGGCGAAAGGAAGGAGGCACATCAAGCAGTGAGTTTTTCCGCCGAACACCTAGTGCCCGCCCCGCGCGAGCAGGTCTGACAATGGCATACCCGCCAAGGCGCTTTAACTCGTCTGAACGCGCCCTTTGCCTTCATGAAACCCATCCAGCAGGCCCAGAGCCTCGGCGATGGCACCTCCACCCTGGGCCTACCGGGCGGTCTGCGCTGGACCGCTCAGCATAAGCTCGCCCAGTTCCGCGAGGGCTATGAGTTCACCGATGTCTGCGTAAACTCCCCCATTCGCAGATTCGCTAAATCGCAGCACCATCACACCTTTGCGGATCACCCGGACGGCACTCTCATTCGCGATGAAGTCTCTACCCGCATCCCTTCGGCGGCGCTGGAATCGGTCTTTGCTTATCGGCAGCACCAGCTTATTGAGGATTTTTCCCTTCTCCAGCGGCTTGCCGCAGCCTCCTTAAACACCCAACCACTAACCATCGCCATGACCGGCTCCCGCGGCAGCGTGGGTGCAGCGCTTACCGCACAATTGCACACCGCCGGGCACACGGTGATCCAACTTGTGCGCGGCACGGCAAGCAAAGGTCAGCGCACCTGGCGACCGGAGCACCCCGATCCCGATCTCCTGCACGGCGTCGACGTCCTCGTCCACCTGGCAGGCGAGCCCATCTTCGGCCGATTCAACGACGAGCACAAGGCCGCCATCCGCGACTCCCGCGTTGGCCCGACCGAGCACCTAGCGCGACTAGCGGGCACTACGGATTCCGTCCACACCATGGTCTGCGCCTCTGCAGTGGGCTACTACGGTGCGGACCGCGGCAATGAGGTCCTCTACGAGGAATCCGCACCTGGCGAGGGCTTCCTAGCAGACGTGGTAGTCGACTGGGAGCGCGCCTGCGAGCCCGCCCGCGCCGCGGGCACCCGCGTGGTCAATATTCGTACCGGCATCGCTATGTCGGGCGGCTCCGGCCTCCTGCCACTGCTGCGCGCCCTCTTTTCCACCGGCCTGGGCGGACCTTTCGGCGACGGTGAGTTCTGGTTCAGCTGGGTCGCCCTCGATGACCTGACGCATGCCTACTTCCGCGCCATCGTGGACGACTCGTTGGAAGGCCCGGTCAATGCAGCCTCGCCTAACCCGGTGCTCAACAAGGACTTCGTCAAAGCCCTTGGTGCAGAGCTACACCGTCCGGCATTGCTCCCCGTTCCGCCCTTCGGCCCTGCAATCTTGCTGGGCGAGGAGGGCGCCCAAGAGTTGGCCTTGGCGCAACAACGCGTCAGCCCCACGGTTCTACAAAACATCGGGCATGCGTTCCGCTACCCCACCATCGACGCCGCCTTGGCGCATGAATTGGGTGGTGAAAGCTTGCTGTAGGTACGGGCAATTCGAGTACTCCAGCTGACCCGCCGCGCAGCCCACATCCCAAGGGGGATAGAGGAGATGCGCTACGCAGGCAACAATTCCGATGCCTCCCCCACCACGCTGACCAGCAGCATATCGCGCGCACGCGAGGCCGCAACGTAGAGCAGTGCGCGCTCGCGCTGGAGCGCCTCATCAGCCTCGGCGGGGGCCAGCCCTTTAAACAGGTAGCGCTGCGGGAGAGCCTCGGCATTAACATCGAGGAGGATGACGTGGGTAAACTCCAAGCCCTTGGCGTTGTGCATCGTCATGACCGCCACCGGGCGCTCCGTGGAGGTACGGCGGCCAGCGCTGACAGCGACATCGTGCTCGTCCAACTGGCGGGCAATTTCTTCACCACGCTGATTAGTGCGGGTGAGCACACCGATTGAGACGTTTTCCTCGCCTTGGGTCCACTCCTTGATATGCGCGGCAAGTACTGCAGCTTCCTCCGCCTTGGAGGTCGAATGCAGCACAATGGGTGCCGGTCCCTGGCGCACTGAATGGTATCCGGTGAGCTCATCCACGTCTTCTTCGGAGTCCACCCTTTCAGTGCCTTCCAGATTCGCAGTAGCATAGTCCAGAGGGGAGAGTGTCCGATTCTTTGTGTGCGGGGGCTTGGTCTACAAGTAGTCCGCGAAGCGGTTCACCAGCCTGTCTCTTCCACAAAATATTTCGCAGCCCCACGCAACTTGACATTTACTTTCTCCAGCATGGGCACACGCTCAGCATCCGAAAGCGCCTGTGCGGGTCCTTAGCCTCTACACTGCGGCTGCGTTTGCCAGTGCCGAATTGCTCCTTCCGTTGAGGACGGCAAAGCATGATCAAGTGAGTAATAGTAGATGTCATCTCACGTTTTCTGTTCCTAGAGCGTCTTCACGGTGAATGAGGAAAGGTAATAACCATGACGCACCTACGCCACACACAGATTGAGACGACGCTGGGTGACCTGACATTGGTCGCGGATGGCGAACAGTTGACTGGGTTGTATTTTCCGAAGCATTGGCATCTTCCAGAGGCTTCATTGTCCGGAGAGCGTGTCGACGCGGACACGGATGACGTGTTTGTGCTTGCGAAGGCAGAACTGGACGAATATCTCGCCGGTGAACGCAAGACATTCGATCTTTCGGTGCGCACGCAGGGGGACGAGTTTTCGGAGCGAGTGTGGGCCATGCTGTGCGCGATCCCCTACGGCGAGACCACGACCTACGGTGTACTCGCGGAGCGTCTGGGCAACCGCAGGCTCGCTCAATGCGTCGGCCAGGCAGTTGGGCGTAACCCGGTGAGCATCGTGGCCCCTTGCCACCGCGTGGTCGGTGCGGGCGGATCGTTGACCGGATATGGGGGTGGACTCGACTGTAAGCGATTCCTATTAGAGCTTGAGGAGCCGGCCGGGATTACGAGGTTGGCGACTGTTCTAGAAAGTTGGACCTCAGGTTTTACCTGACTGAACTGGTCTGCAACTTGAGCTTCTGGATAACGCATGACCTTCCGCGACAGGACGAACTATCCGATTCAGCGGCACCGCTGTCCTCCGTATCGTCGATGGAAAGGTCGTCGAAGCCACACAGTTATTCCGGCTGCGCCAACAATTCACACTAACGTCCGGTCGTCCCCAACCTTTAAGGACGCCCCTACGACCTTTAAGGAAGCCCCTACGCAGAAGGCTGGGAATCCTCCTTGCTTCCCTATCGCTCTGGAGTTGCGCCATCACTTCTCGTTGCTTAGCGGCGCGGCCCCTCTTTCAAATTTCAAAGCTCTTCATAAACTTCACAAACTTCAAAGAATTCAAAAACTTCATAAACTTCACAAGACTTCAAAAACCTTGTGGCTTATAGTGAGAGCATGAAGCCAAAGCACACCAATCCCTTTACAGCCACCCTTGGCGCGACTCCCCCGTTGCTGGTTGGTCGCAGCGATGCCATTGATGATTTCGGTTTTGCACTCGATGAGGGACCCGGCGCCCATGAGAGAATCTCTCTCATCATTGGCCCCCGCGGCATCGGGAAAACCGTCCTGCTCAACGCTTTCGAAGATGAAGCACTCGCGCGCGGCTGGCTCACGCTCAGCGATACTGCAACAACCGGTTTTGTTGAGCGCTTCCGCAGCAGCATTATCCAACGCCTGTCCCAGGACAGGAAGCAACTCAAGGGGCTCAACGTCTCCATCCTCGGCATTGGCGGCGGACTTAATTGGGATACCCGCGCTATCGCGGAATCAACATACTCGCTACGCAATGCGCTTAAGGATCTGCTGGCTTATAAACGCGAACTGGACCGGAAAGCCCGCCAGGAGCCCGGCGGAGTGCTCGTAACTCTGGATGAGATGCACCACCAACGCAGCCAAGAGCTCATAGAGTTCGGGGCCACAATACAGCACCTCATCCGTGAGGGTGAAGACATTTCCGTAGTCATGGCGGGCATCCCATCTTCAATCAGGCCGCTGCTTTCCGGGAAGCTAAACAGCCACGGCGATGCCAATCCAGTCACTTTCCTTCGCCGCGCAAACCGCATTGAGCTAGGTAGAGTCTCCGATTCGGATGTTCGTGAAGCATTGGAAGAGCCTCTCCACAGCGCCGCAACCTCATGGTCACAGGACGCTCTTAAAACCGCAGTCGAGGCATGTCATGGTTACCCATTCATGATTCAACTCGTTGGCCAATGCTCATTTAGGGAAAAAGAACGCATTTCGGATGACGGCTCCGAAATTTCCATTGACTCTGCTCAGCGAGCAGTCGCAACTGCGCAGCGCAAGCTCGGCCAGCTTGTCCACGAGCCGGCACTATCGGACCTCTCGAACGTCGACCGAAGCTTCTTGGTTTACATGGCCCAAAATGATGGCCCCACCAAAATATCGGATATCAAGGCTCGCTTCAATAAAACAGATTCTTATGTGGGCAACTACCGCCGCCGGCTTCTCGACGCCGAAATGATCACCACCACCGGCCACGGCGAAGTCGACTTCGCTTTGCCATACATGCGCGACTACCTCCGCGAGCATGCTGCAAGCCTCATCGTTGAGGACTTCGATTCTCAGTAGCAGAAACGCCTTACTCCCCCCGTGCGCTGCACGCCGTACCTACACCCTCACGCCCCGAACCCTAAAATTCGCGCAGAGGCACCATCCCGCCCCAAGTTATACCCCCGGCTCGCTAGCGGGCCGCGATGCCCGCCACCGTTAGAGTCGTCGCAGTGGTGGAGGGACGGGGCGTTGGCAAGCTCCGCCGGGCGATGGGGCGTGTACCGAGCGCGCGCATGAGCGGCTTACACCGAGCAACCGTAGAGAGCTGCTTTTCGACGATATCCTGTGAGGAGATGAAGCTAAGAGGCACCATGAGGAGCTTGTCGCCAAACTGCACCACTAAGCATCACTAAGAAATTGAGAGCCGCAGTCATAGAAATATTAGCGATTGGCTCGGACGAGCTCGGTCGCGGCCGGGACTGCAGCCACTGTATGACCCGCTCGATTTCCGCAACGAGGTGGAGTTTTAGAAAGTAGAATCGATGACTAGTTCCAAGCCCCACGCAAATGGCACCGGCGATAGTGCTGCCGGGTCGGCGTCGATAAGCAGTGCAGCCACCAAGTCCGAAGGCCCCGCCTGGAGTTGGGTGCTCGCGCTGTTTGGGACAGCCATGGGCGCCGGCATCCTCCTCCTGCCTCTACAGGCGCTCATCTGAAAGCGCCAACTTCACCGCAGACAGCTGATAATCCAGCGGGTCCGCCAGCATCTGCGTGGCCACCTCCAGCTGCTTTTGGTACAGCGGCACCGGCGTGCGGCGCAGCGTCGACTCCAACCACAAGCGAATATGCCGAAAAAGCGAAGACTCACCCGGGGTCACCGCGACATTGGCCGGGTCGAAAACCGCAATATCATCAAGTGCGGTGAAGAAAGTGGCCGTTGTATCACGCACGTAATCACTCACACCACGCGCACGAATTCGGAAACCATCAGCGGTAAGCGCGACGTTGCTGACCAGCCAGTGCTCGTCACGGCAGGAAATGATCACGCCGGGGGACGAGCTGAGAGAAATCGGAGAGACTCATGGACTCCGAGGTAGCAGCGAGGGTGGGCTCCACTGTGGTTTGTCTCGCTCAGATGCTCGAGCCTAGTGATTGCCATGCGTTTGACCGCTGTCCGTCCTCAGCTGGGCAGTCCACTAACACGTATGTGCACCACTGGACTTGCGGAATGGGAAACTGCGGCCCGGCTCAATCGGCCGTCGGCCACGTCGAGTTGTGAGCCGAGTGACGGACAAGACCCGCGGCATTCCTGGACGGGCGGAAAGCATCAGTTCAGTTAGGTAAACTAGTAAAGGTTGACCTTTATCCCCGATTAGTACATGGATTGAGACTACTTAAGTGTCTGAAGAACCAACCCTGTATCCCGATACGCCGGTAGAGCCCGTAACTCTCGAGCGCATCGGCGAGATCTTTGAATCCGAGAACCTGGAATACCGCCTCGAAGAGCAGCCAGTGAGCGAGGAAGAGACCGTGCAGATTCTGCGCACGGGATTCTCCAACGTCGCCATCGCCATGCAGGTGCGCGATGATGTGCTCGTGGCGGATTCCGTTTGGCGCGGCAATGTGCCTTCTTCTGAGGGACCAACCCTGTTGACGATGCTCAACCAGTGGAACCAGCAGCACTTCGCGCCGACCCTGCGCTTCTTTGAAGCTGCCGAGAATAACCTCGCCGTTTCCGGCGTGCGCGAGATCAACATTGCCCACGGTTTGTCCCGCAATCAGATCGGCGCCTTCGTGATGTCCACGCTGGATTCTATGCTGCAGTCGTTCGCCTTCGTGGAAGAACACTACCCACAGCTCGTGACTTGGGAGGAGCACAACCATGACTAATGCCTCTACCGAAAACAACCTGCCGGAGATTACCCTTGACCGCGTTGTCGAGGCCATGCGCAGCTTCGATATCGAATTGACCAAGATGGACAGCGATATTGAGGCAGCTACCGCCAACCTCAATGGCCTGCCCACTATGTTCGCGGTCCTTGATTCTGTGGTTATTGTCCGTTGCGATGTGCCTACCGACGCCGCCTATTCCAAGGCCGACGCCGGCCTCTTTCTCGCGGCTAACCAGATCAACTCCGTCGCCTTCGGTGCGCGTGCAGTTATCTCGGAGCACGATGACATGCTCGTGGTGCGCACCGAGCGCGATATCCCTGCCGCTGCCGGCATGACCGATGAGCAGCTGCAGGCAGCCTTGAAATCTGCAGTAGACGGCGTAATCCGTGGACAGGACGCCATGGTCTCTGCTGCGGAAGAAATGGCCAAGCTTGGCTCCGAAACTGCTGGCAAAGCCGGCACGGAAGGCAATAACTCCGGTGCTGGAGATGCCACGAGTTAACTAACGCCGCCTAAGAAACAAGCTCCCTTAGCCTTCCATTCCTCATGCGGGATTGGGCGGCAGAAAGGGAGCTTTTCTTGTGGACATTCACTCGGCGTCGAGAATGCGTTGGCGTTCTTGCTCAGGATCAAAATCCGGTGCAGGCCAAGAAAGCTCTAGGTGGCGCAACGCGTCCACGATGAGGAATTTCAACGCCATGCGGGCGTATTTCTTATTGTCCGTGGGGAGGACATACCACGGTGCCCAGATTTCATCTGTTCGGCGAATGGCATCTTCATAAGCAGCCATGTACTCGTCCCAAAATCCGCGCTCCTCAATATCGGATGGATCGTATTTCCAATATTTGTCCTCGCGTTCGGTGCGCTCCAGGAGGTTTTCTTTTTGGAACTGCGGAGAGATATGCAGAAATATCTTTAAAATCTTAACGTTGCGGCCGGCAAGTTCCTGCTCATAGTCCCGTATGGCTGTAAAACGGCGGTCCACTTCGTCTTCGTCTACCCATTTATGTACCCGCTGGATGAGCACATCTTCATAATGGGAGCGGTCGAACGCCACAATCTGGCCCGGCAAGGGGTCATGTTTGCGAATGCGCCACAAAAAGTCGTGCGCCAATTCCTCGTCCGTCGGTTTGCCAAAGCCCACAGTTTTGGTGCCTTGCGGGTCAAAGACCGAAAAGACATTACGGATGGCGCCGCCCTTGCCGGAGGTATCCATCCCTTGCAAAACCACCAGTAAAGACGGCGCGCTACCTTCATGCGCGCGGCCATTAGCAAAAAGACGCTCTTGGAGCTCATAAAGCTCTTCGTCGTAACGTGCAAAGCGAGCAGCAAGATCGGCCTTAGAGCCACTAAAACCTGGCGTAGCGGCAGGGTCTACATCAGCGAGGCGGAAGTTCTTCCCTGCTCTCAGACCCAGCGCATCATGAATCTTGAATTTGCCCATGCCTGCCATGGTACAAAATACCGCCCGCCGCCAGCCTGGTGTTTCTACCAAGCCGACCGCAGGCGGAAAATTGGCTCACGATAAAAGGGCGCGAGTACTACTCGACGGTGCTACTCGGCCGAGTCTTCCGCAGATTCAGAATCCTCATCAGTCGCGGTTGCGTTGCTCGCAGTCTCTGCCGATTCGGCTGGTGGAACGGCATCCGTCGTGTCCTTAGCCGCAGCAGCATCGTGTTCCTCTTCCTCTAGGCCCTGGTGTTCTGCAGACATCGGGCTTTCGGCGGAGCGGGACTGCGCCACATCGTCCAATACCGCGTGGATATACGGTGCTGCCTGCTCATTGGAGTACTGAGAGGCGATTTCCACACCTTCCACGACCGCAGTAGCGGTAGGAATATCGGGATTGAAGAGTAGCTCCCAAACCGAAACGCGCAGGATAGCACGGTCTACTGCGGGAATACGGTGCAGCTCCCAGTCCTCCGCAAGGAAGCGAGAGATGGTGTCATCGATGGCATCCAGCTCTTCAGCGACGCCCTTGACAATCACCTGCGTGTATTCGGCCACAGGCGCTACCGCATTGCGATCCTCACGTGCCAAGGCGATGCGATCCTCCACGATGGCTACGGGATCGATGTCTCGATTCTCAGCCTCGTACAGGATGTCCGCGGCGCGGCGACGTGCGCGGTACCGCGCGGTGTGCCGCTTGTAGTTGATATCGCGCTTAGGGGTGTTATCAGACACAGTCAAATGCCCTAGTTGTTAACACGGGAGAGGTACTCGCCGGTACGGGTATCAATCTTGAGAACATTGCCGATCTCGATGAACAGCGGAACCTGGATTTCAGCACCGGTTTCCAGGGTGGCGGGCTTGGTACCGCCGGAAGAACGGTCACCCTGCAGGCCAGGTTCGGTGTGCTCTACCTTGAGGTCTACGGAGATAGGCAGTTCTGCAAAGAGTGCCTCATCCTCGTAGAAGGAAACCTGAACGCGCATGTTCTCCAGCAGGAAGCGAGCGGCATCGCCGAACTTCTCCGGCGGGAGCTCGAACTGCTCGAAGGTCTTTTCATCCATAACAACGTAGCTGGTGCCATCGTTGTACAGGTAGGTCATATCGCGGCGGTCCACGGTAGCGGTCTCTACCTTTACGCCAGCATTCCACGTCTTGTCCACGGTCTTACCGGAGACAACATCCTTGAGCTTGGTACGCACGAAGGCTGGGCCCTTGCCCGGCTTCACGTGCTGGAACTCAACGATCTGCATCAGTTTGTTGTCGATCTTCAGAACGAGGCCGTTCTTGAAATCAGTAGTATCAGCCATTGCGGTTAAACTCCCGAAAATTGTGGACTAAAGGTTGAAAACAATGTTTAAGCCTACCGGACAACTGCCCCTTG
This sequence comes from Corynebacterium sp. S5S1, assembly GCF_001913985.1. NCBI lineage: Bacteria > Bacillati > Actinomycetota > Actinomycetes > Mycobacteriales > Corynebacteriaceae > Corynebacterium > Corynebacterium sp. S5S1. The sequence continues at coordinate 30,973 of NZ_MKXT01000008.1, read as the reverse complement.
GGGTATTACCGGTCCCCCGTTTCTGCCCCACAGTATTCTGCGGAGTGGTTTTCGGGGCCTTTCGCCTGCCCAAAGCGGATACACGCGGGAGCAATCAAAGGTTTTTATCCAGCAATAACTCGCTGTACGATAAGACTTTGCTTTATTAATTTTTCACATATCTACCAAGGATTTTTGCGATGCCTCTCAAGAAGCTTTACGCCGCGGCTACCGCTACTGGCGCAGCCGTAGCAGCACTCTCCGCCCCGCAGGCCATGGCGGCAGACGCCCAGACTGTGATGTTCGGCGATTCTGTCTTTGCCAACCCAACCTATGGCCAAATTGGTACTACCTCGAGCCTGTCCCCTTCGGCAAGCACTACGCTCTCTTCTGCCACCCACGGCATCGAAGACGCTCCTGGCGCGCCGTCCCCACAGGGTTGCCCGCAGGGTCAGAGTAATGTTGGCCGCGAATTGGGGCGCGTTTCAGGTCAGCACGTAGCCAACTATGCATGCTCTGCGGCGAAGGCCGCCGGCCACTCGCACCGCAAGGACTTCCAGGAACAGATCAACGGAGCCATTGCCAATAATGATCTCAACGGTGCCACCAAAAATGTTTTAATTCAGTTCGGCGCCAATGATTTCCAGGAAATCGTGCGCCCATCTCTTTCTTCTTCCAACCCCTACTACGACGGAATGAAGCATTCGATCCAGCGGATTCGCCACGCCGCCCCGAATGCCCGCATCACCGTTGTAGGTTATCCCGCTATCTCCGCCCGCAATGGCGCGGTATGCCCGCTGCGTACCTCCGCACCGGGTTCCTCTGAAGCCGGGTTCAACATGGACTACGCGGGCCTGGTTCGCACCGGTGAGGACCACGTCAATAGCGCCATGTACAAGGCAGCACGCGCAAACGGCGTGCAGTACTACAACCTACGTGCCGACTCCATTGATCACGGCATGTGCGCGCCGGACAGCACTCGCTGGATTTCCGGCAAGTGGGAGTACTCCGTACCGCACAACCTCTTTAATCACCTCACGCACCTGGGCAACCGCAACGTCGCCCAGCTGCTTAACTCCAAGGTGCTGGCTCACTAGGCGGGCAGTTCAGTAAATTCCTTCGTCGCGGCGGTAATGATCTTCGGTGCGCCATCGGTAATGATGAGCGTATCTTCGATGCGCACGCCGCCCTTGCCTGGCACATAGATACCTGGCTCGATGGTCAGGGTCATGCCGGCGGCGAGTTCGCCCTTACCGGTCTGTGCCGCGAACGGAGCCTCGTGGACGTCGAGGCCCACGCCGTGGCCTGTCGAGTGCACAAAGTAGTCGCCGTAGCCCGCGGCGGAGATGACATCGCGGCAGGCGGCGTCGACGTCGGCAAGCTTAGCGCCCGGTACCGAGGCTGCCACGCCCGCCTTTTGGGCGCGGAGCACCACATCATAGATTTCCTTGGCAAAATCATTCGCCGTGCCAACGACGTAGGTGCGGGTGCAATCGGAGTTGAACCCGCGCAGGTGCGCACCGAAATCGATGGTCACAAGGTCGCCGTCCTCGATGACCCGGTCATCGGCACCATGGTGCGGCATCGCCGAATTCGGGCCAGAAGCGACAATGGTATCGAAGCTCACCCGCTCCGAGCCGAGCATGCGCATCCGGTACTCCAAATCGGCGGCCACTTGGCGCTCGGTGCGGCCGGCACGCAACTCACCAGCGGCGAGTAGATCCTCCAGCGCCTGATTAGCCAGCGCGGCAATCTCTTCCAGCTTTTCTAGCTCGAGCGAATCCTTCACCAAGCGAATTTTTTCAATGACACCGGCGATGGGAACCAAGGTAACTGACTCTGGGGCGGACTCTTCCAGGTCCTTCAGCTCAGAGACCGAGAGGTAGTCGGCTTCAAAACCGACTCGAACCGGCCCCTCGACATCTGCAAACTGCTGCAGGAGTACCTTTCCTACCGCGCGGCCTTGGACAGCCTCTAGATCAGGAACTTCGCGGGCAATCTGCGTGGTATACCGGCCGTCGGTAGCAACCTGCGCGGTAAGGTCTTTGCGCAAAAGTAGCCCGCCATTCGAGCCGGAGAATCCCGAAAGGTAGCGCACGTGCGTGAGGTGGGTCACCAGAACGGCATCGATGCGCTGGCCGGCTAGTTCCGCGGCAAGCTTGCGGCGCCGGTCACTAAAACGGGTATCTGCCAAAGCCATGATTTCATCCTTCTGGGTCGACTGCGGTGTAGAAAGTATCCACCCAGTATATCGACCCTGCCACCGCAGATGGGCGGATTTCTTTCTAGCCGGCTGCCGCCCAGCCCGTTCGTGGGGGCTTATTGGCAGAGGTAGTCCACTGCCGCCACGTAGCCGAAGACACCCAACCCCGCGATGACGCCGCTGGCAATAGGGCTGAGATAGGAGTGATGGCGGAAGGGCTCGCGCGCATACACATTAGAAATATGCACTTCTACGAATCCGGCGCCATCGGCTACCTCTGCCAGGGCATCCCGCAAGGCCACTGAGGTATGGGTAAATCCGCCGGGATTAATTATTACGGGGTGTCCCGCATCCGCGGCGGCATGCACCTTCTCAATGAGCTCACCCTCATGGTTGGACTGGAAGCACTCTACTTCTGCCCCGCGCTCGGCGGCGCGAGAGGAGACTATCTTCTCTACATCCGCCAGGGTGGTGGAGCCGTAGACATCCGGTTGCCGTTTTCCCAAGCGGTTCAAGTTCGGGCCGTTGAGGACAATAATCTTCATTTCTACTCCGAAATCGCGGCGTAGGCCGCTTCTAGCTCTTCCGTACTGGGGCCTTCGAGACGGGTGGTCTCGCCCACCCCGGTCAAGGCTACAAACCGGATCTGTCCGTCGCGGTTCTTCTTATCGTGGGTCATTGCCTCATACAGGTCCGCGAACTGCCCTGGCCTATACGTAGTCGGCAGCCCAATGCTGTGCAGGATCCGGCGGTGCTTTTCCACCAGTTCCGCGTCAATGAGGCCGCGCGCATGCGCTAGGTGGGCGATAAACATCATGCCCACCGCCACCGCGTGGCCATGGCGCCATTCATAATGTTCATGGCGCTCCACAGCATGGCCAAAGGTATGGCCGTAGTTCAGCGTTTCACGCAGGCCCGATTCTTTGAGATCCTCGCCCACCACCGCAGCCTTCACCGCAATGGAGCGCTCAATCAATTCTGGAAGATGGCCCTGCGGGTCCACGCATGCGCCGGGGTCACTGTCATAGCGCTCAAGGATCACCGGGTCATGGATGAATCCGGTTTTAATGATTTCTGCCGAACCAGCGACAATTTCCGCCGCGGGCAGGGTTTCGAGGCGCTCGAGATCCACAAACACAGAATCTGGCTCATGAAAGGCGCCAACGAGGTTCTTGCCGGCTGCGGTATTGATGCCGGTTTTGCCGCCGACGGCCGCGTCAACCATGGCCAATAGCGTGGTGGGCACCTGAATGACCTTGATGCCGCGCATCCACCCGGCCGCGGCGAACCCAGCCAAATCGGTGGTAGCGCCACCGCCGAGGCCGATGATGACGTCACGGCGATTAAAGCCCTTCTCCCCCAGCTGATCCCACACGCCGCCGATGACGTTGAGCTGCTTGGCGGCCTCGGCATCGGGGACGTCGATAAGCGTAGGCTCCACCCCCTCGGCGGCAACGAGTTCTGCTAGGCGCTCGGCCGCGGCACGCAGCGGCGGCTGGCAGATAATGCCCGCCTGGACTGCACCAATCTGTGCACAGCGCTGCGCGATGTCCCAGTTGAGATCGGTGCCAATGCGAACTTCATAGGGCTGTGGTCCATTAACGGCAATGCTGGGCATGGTGGTCCTTTCCGTTCACCGCCGAGCCAATGGGGCGAGGAACTAGTGTTAGTGCGGCGGGGAATCTACAGGGTATCGAGGAAGCCGAGGATATCGCCCACCACCTGCTGTGGAGTCCGAGCATCGGTGCGTACCCGGTAATCTGCCACCTCCTGGTAATACGGGCGCCGCACCTCCACGAGGTTGCGGTAGTGCTCGAGTGGATTGTCGGATGCAAGCACCGGCCGATTGCTATCCCCGGATGTACGCCGTGCGCCTTCTTCGGGGGAGATATCCAAAAAGATGACGGTATGGCGCTCCAGCAGCTCACGGGTGGAGTCCGTCAACACTGCCCCGCCGCCGAGGCTGACTACTCCACCAGTGCGCAGTGCCGCAGCAACGTGTTCGGCTTCGAGCGCGCGAAAGTCAGGTTCACCTAGCTCGCTAAAAACTTCCCCGCACGGCTTATTCTTAGTCTGTTCAATAAGGTGATCCGAATCCACCAGTTCGCAGCTCAAGGCGTGGGAAAGGCGACGGCCAATGGTGGATTTACCCGCACCTGGCGGGCCAACCAAAACAACGCGTGGACGGGGCAGTCCCGTAACGGCGGTTGGGGTGGTCATAACTTACTCCTGGTCAAAAGCAAGGCGGTCCGAAACGTATTTATCATACGCGGCGATGGCCGCAGAGGTTTCTTCGAGGCTATCGCCACCGAATTTTTCTAGCACGGCCCGGGCAAGAACGAGGGCAACCATTGCTTCTGCAACGACGCCCGCCGCCGGAACCGCGCACACATCTGAGCGCTGGTGGATGGCAGTAGCTTCAGCGCCGGACTCCATATCAATAGTGCGCAAGGCACGCGGAACCGTAGAAATCGGCTTCATTGCCGCCCGCACGCGCAGCTGCTGCCCGTTCGTCATGCCGCCTTCGAGTCCCCCTGCACGGTTGCTAAGGCGGGATACGCCTTCTTCGGTTCGCACCATCTCATCGTGGGCAGCGGAACCGCGACGACGGGCCTCGGCAAAACCATCGCCAATTTCCACTCCCTTGATGGCCTGAATGCCCATCAAGGCGTTGGCCAATTGTGCGTCCAAGCGGTCATCGCCGGAAATGTGCGAGCCTAGCCCGATAGGCAGGCCATCGACCACAACTTCAACGATGCCGCCCAAGGTATCACCCTGCTTCTTTGCGGCTTCAATTTCCGCAATCATGGAGGCTTCAGCTGCCTTATCGCAGGCGCGGACCGGCGAATCATCGATAGCCTCGATGTCCGCGAACGCTGGTGCAGGCCCCTGATAAGGCTCGGAAGCACCAATAGATATCACGTGGGAGAGAACCTCGACGCCCAAGGTTTCGCGCAGGAAATTGCGCGCCACGGTAGCTGCGGCCACACGGGCCGCCGTCTCACGCGCCGAGGAGCGCTCCAGGATGGGGCGCGCTTCCCTGTGGCGATACTTCACCATTCCGGCAAAGTCAGCGTGCCCGGGGCGCGGCCTAGTCAAGGCGGCACCGCGGCCGGAGTTCATCGCTTTAATAGTGTCCTCATCGTCCATATCCAGAGGATCGGCCGACATGATGGTGGTCCACTTGGGCCACTCCGTATTGCCAATCATGATGGCGATGGGACTACCCAAGGTGAGTCCATGGCGGACTCCACCCAGCACGGTGACCTCATCAGCCTCAAACTTCATACGAGCACCGCGGCCATAACCTAGGCGGCGCCGGGAAAGCTGATGGGAAATATCGGCGCGGGTAATAGGGACCCCAGCGGGCATGTGCTCTAACATCGAAATAAGAGCTTGGCCGTGGGATTCACCTGCAGTAGTCCAACGAAGCATGCGGGTATTATCGCACGGCCTGGCCAATCCAGTACCAACTTGGCCCCGCAATAAATTCTTCTACCCCCTCAAAGAGGGTGCGCACATGCGATAACGACCGTTGCCGCTAGCAACATTGCAGGACCATGCGGGCTCTCCTTCTGCCCACTGCACGCCGACCACATAAGCGTCAGAAGGGACGCGCTGCCGCTTGCTGCTACCACACCCATAAACCCAGCCACATGCCCCACCAGCATTCCCAGGGGCCAGGCGAGTTTGATGTCGCCTCCACCCACGCCTGCATGGGCCAGCCCCAGCACGAGGTAGATCCCCGGCCACCACAGCCCACTCCAATTGGCCACGACAAGCGACAGCACCGCAGCTGGAAGCGTCAGCCAGTCTGGCAATCGGCGCTGCCGAACATCCCACCAGCACAGGGCTGCTGCCCACAAACAATAGATAATTCCCCCGACTATTAGCACGGGGATCACACTAAAGCACGCGGTGAGCAAACGCTGGGCGCCTTTGTCTACATGGCGAATTCTGCAGCTTCTACTGCCCGGGATTTGCAGGCCGCGCTTGCCGACGCCCCTCTACTTAGTCGTCTGCGACCGCTTCTGCAGCTCCTGGTTCAATGCCTTCAGCATCTCTTCCCGCGGGGCCGCCACCCCGGTAAATTGCTCGAACTGGCTAAATGCTTGGTGCGCGAGCATGACATGCCCGCCGACGGTCTTGTACCCATTGGCCGCCGCGCACATGGTCAGTGGAGTGGGCCAAGGATCATAAATGACGTCCAGCACCGGTGCGTGGGCAATGGCAAAGACATAGTCTTCCACCGCCGCGGCTGGAACGGTGGACACAATGACATCAACAGTGCGAGCCAGCGCGGATAAGTCCCCGTCGAAACTGACAAAGGAAAGTTCCAGCCCTAGGTTCTGGGCGAGCGGCAAAAGTTCGGAGCTGCGGTCGGAACGGTTGAGGACCGTAACCTTTTTCACCCCGCGCTCAGCTAGCGCCCACAACGCGGGACGAGCGGTGCCCCCAGCGCCAATAAGCAGCGCATCAGCTGCTGGATTATCCCCCAGAAGTTCGCCGAGTGCACCGCGTACGCCCTCGGTATCGGTATTATCTGCACACCAACCATCGGCCCTGCGCACCAAGGTGTTTGCCGAGCCAATCAGCTGGGCACGGTCACTTACGGTATCCGCGAAGCGGAGGGCGGCAAACTTGGCAGGCATGGTCACGGAGAAACCAACAAACTCTGAGTCGCTTGCCGCCACCAGTTCCGGAAGCCCCTCCGCCGATGTTTCACAGCGGGTGTAGTCCCAACCGGCCAGCCCGGCGGCCTCGTAGCCAGCATTGTGAAGCACCGGAGACAAGGAGTGCTCGATGGGGCTACCAAGGACAGCTGCACGTGGCATGGTGTTCTACCTCTTTGTGGTCGTCGTGGCTCTACTGGGCGGGCTGCTCGGCAGCGGCGTCACCGTTGCCGGAACCAGCGCCCTCGCCTTCGCGCTTGGAGTCAAGCACGCCGGAGCGGATGGCGTCATCGACGCGGCCCAAATGCTCATCGTAAGTATCGGAGAAGACGGTGGTGCCCTCCTGGTCCACGGTGACGAAGAACTTCCAGTTGCCCTCAGCCGGCTCTTCCATAGCCTTGATTGCATCGTCCGAAGGAGAAGCAATCGGGGTATCCGGCAGGCCTTCCTTCGCATAGGTATTCCACGGGGTCTTCTCCCCACGGGCCTCATCGGTGGTGGCCAGCTCAACGTCTTCCAAGCCGTAGTTCACGGTGGAGTCAAACTCCAGGCGCATTGGCTCATCCAAGCGGTTGAGGATAACGCGGGCAACCTTGTCGAACTCGCCCGCAGGCGCCTCGCGCTCCACCAAGGAAGCGGAGGTGAGCAGCTCATAAGGGCTCAAGCCGATAGCCTGGGCGCGTTCTTCAATATTGGTTTCGTTGTAACGCTTGGTGGAGCGGGTGATGAGATCCTTGAGGATATCCTTGGCCTCCATATTGGGGTCCAAGACGTACTGGCCTGGCGCGATAAGGCCCTCAATGCGCTTGGGGTCATTGCCGCGCTTATTAATAGCGTCCAAGGCCCACTGCGGTGCGCCCAGCTCGGCTGGGTCGGTTTCGGCGGCAACCTTTTCCAGGTCCTCCTTCTTCAGGCAGTTGTCATCGTTGCAGCTGACCTCAGAAATCAGGGAGTAAATGCCGTAGCGGACGTCTCCGCCCACAACCTTGACGTCCTCCAAGGTGGCACCACCTTGCACCTCGAGCATGTCCACGCGGTTATTCTCATCCAGCAATGCCTCGACCGCTGCGTCTGCGCTCATTTCTTCCTGCAGACGGTAGAAACCCGGCTGGATTTGGCTCGCACTGTGGTTCATCGACGCAGCAGAATCGAAAGCGTCTTTCGTCTTCACCACATTCTTTTCTACCAATGCAGGTCCGAGCTCGGACATGGACGAGCCTTCCGGCACCTCCACCAGCTGGGTGGTACCGTTGCCGGTTCCTTCATAATCGGCGGAGGTATTGCCGAGGCGGAATCCGATGTAGATAAGGGCGCCAAGGATAACGATGATGGACGCAATGACAACGGCAATGCCGCGCTGGCGGCGCTTGACGTATTTCGGCTCCATCGATCGGCCAAGGCGTTCTTGGTTACGGCTCACGTGTTTTAGTCTCCTGAGTCTGAAGGCTGGTCTATTGCAGCATAGGAGCGTAGCGCGCTCGCGCGCCCATCTAACCAAGTCTGCAATATCTCCACCGCTGCTGCTTGGTCGATGACTTTACGGCCCTTCTTCTCGGACACGCCGGACGCGCGCAGCGCGGTGGTTGCTGCCACGGTAGTCAGACGCTCATCAGCCAAACGTATTGGTGGTGGAACTTTATCTATATTTGCATCTCGATTCAACCGACGGCGGATGCGAAACGCAATTTCTTTAGCATGTTTTACGCTTTTGGACCCATTTCCCTGCAAGTCCCGCGGCAACCCTACGATGACCTCAACTGCATCGTAGGAATCAATGAGTTCCAAGATGCGGTCAATATCGCCCTTATCGCGATCCTTGAACCCGGTTTCCCGGTGCACGGTCTCCACTGGAGTGGCAAGCGTGGCTTCCCTATTGGACACTGCCACGCCAATACGTACCGTACCGACATCGAGTGCGATCCGGCGGCCCTGCCCCGGGTCATCAACTCCCGGGGTATCTGGTTCCACTTTTGCCACGGTCGAATTCCTATAGGGACTCGAGCATGTCCTTGACGGCTGCAAAGCCGCGCTCAGCACCGGCTGCAGTAGAACCAGAGCCCTGAGCCATATCCGGCTTACCGCCGCCACGACCGTCGACGTACTGGCCAAACTGCTTCACAATGTCCCCGGACTTCACGCCGCGTCCAACGGCCTTGTCCGTAGCCGCCGCGATGAACGGGAACTTGCCCTTATCCTCGGCGCCCAAGACGATAACGGCTTCTTCCTCGCGCAGGCGGTTGCGCAGGTCCGTAGCAACGGTGCGCAGGTCCCCGCCGGTGGTGCCTTCCGGCAAGGTCAGAGCAATGACCTTGAATCCATTGATGTCCTTGGCTGCGCTGACGAACTCGGTGGCACGCGCAGCCAGCTGTTGCTTGCGCAGGGTTTCAATTTCCTTCTCCGCTGCCTTGAGCTTTTCAGACAGCTGCGCGATGCGATCCGGCAAATCCTCGGTCTGCACCTTGAGCTCGCGGGACACGCCTTCTACCAAGGCAGTTTCCTTGGAGTAGTAACGGAAGGCATCCAAACCGGAGTAGGCCTCGATGCGGCGAGCACCAGAGCCAACGGAGGACTCACCCAGCACGGATACCGGTCCGATTTCAGCGGAGGAACCAACGTGGGTACCGCCGCAGAGCTCGATGGAGAACGGTCCGCCGATTTCTACTACGCGGACTTCCTTGCCGTAGTTCTCACCGAATAGTGCCATAGCTCCCATGGCCTTGGCCTCCTCCAGGGAGGTCTCAATGGTGTTGACCGCAAAATTGGAATCGATTGCCTGGTTGGTAATCAAAGCGATCTCCTCCAGCTGTGCCTGACTGAGCTGCTCGGTGTAGTTGAAGTCAAAGCGCAGGTAGCCTGGGCGGTTCATGGAGCCGGCCTGGACGGCGGTGGGGCCAAGCACCTGGCGCAGTGCGGCGTGAATGAGGTGCGTAGCAGAGTGTGCCTGGGTAGCACCGTGGCGCCACTGCTCGTCGACGGCCGCTTCAACGGACATACCCAAGTCAAGGCCGCCAGCGGTAACCGTGGCCTTGTGTACCCACAGCTTCTTGCCAATCTTTTGAACGTCGTTGACCTCCAGCAAAGACTCACCGGCCATAATGCGGCCGCGGTCTGCCATCTGGCCGCCCGCTTCGGCGTACAGCGGGGTGTGGTCCAAGATGACCTCAACCTGCTCGCCCTCGTGCACCTGGTCGACCTTTTCGCCGCCGCGGACGAGGCCGATCACGCGGGCGTCGGAAGTAAGCTCCTCAAAGCCGGTGAAGACGGTGGGGTTATTGTCTACCCAGTCGCGGTAGAGAGAAAGGTCGGTGTGGCCGTGCTTCTTGGCCTGGTTATCGGCCTTGGCGCGGCGGCGCTGCTCGCCCATGGCGTCGTTAAAGCCATCCATGTCGACCTCAAGGCCGGCTTCCTGGGCCATCTCCAAGGTCAAGTCGATGGGGAAACCGTAGGTATCGTGCAGCTCAAAGGCCTTCTCACCCGGTAGCACCTTTGCGGTCTTCGCGCGGGAAGTGGACTTGAGTTCCTGGACGGCATCATCGAAGAGGCGGGTGCCGGACTCGAGAGTCTTCAGGAAGGCCTTTTCCTCATTCACGGCAACGCGCAGGATGCGCTCGCGGTTGTCCGCAATCTCCGGGTAAGACGGGGTCATGGTGTCCATGACCGTATTCATGAAGCGCTCCATAGTCGCGCCCTTAGCGCCCAGCAGCTTGGCGGAACGGATAATGCGACGCAGCAGGCGGCGCAGGATATACCCGCGGCCCTCATTGCCAGGGGTCACGCCATCCAGGATGAGCATCATGCCGGTACGGGAATGGTCAGCTACCACGCGGAAGCGGATGTTGTCTTCGTGGGAGGCGTTATCGCCATAAGTGGCACCGGTAAGCTCCTCGGCTACGTCAATAACTGGGCGCAGCAGGTCCGTTTCATAGACATTGTCTACGTCCTGCAAAATGCAGGCCACGCGCTCGATGCCCAGGCCGGTATCGATGTTCTTTTTGGGCAGCTCGCCGACGATCTCAAAGTTGCCCTTGCCAATGCCCTCGCCGCGCTCATTTTGCATGAAGACCAGATTCCAGATCTCCATGTAACGGTTGTCATCGGCAATCGGGCCGCCGTCCTTGCCGTACTCCGGACCGCGGTCATAATAAATCTCGGAGCACGGGCCACAGGGCCCAGGGATACCCATGGACCAGTAGTTGTCCTCCATGCCGAGGCGCTGAATGCGCTCTTCTGGAACACCGATCTTGTCGCGCCAAATTTCGGCGGCCTCATCATCATCCAGGTAAACCGTGACCCACAAGCGCTCTGGGTCTAGGCCAAAGCCGCCCTCATCAACGGAGCCGGTAAGCAAGGTCCACGCATTGGTGATGGCGCCTTCCTTGAAGTACTGGCCAAAGGAGAAGTTGCCGGCCATCTGGAAGAAGGTGTTGTGGCGGGTGGTAATACCCACCTCATCAATGTCTAAGGTACGTACGCACTTTTGGATGGAAGTGGCAAGGCCCTTGGCAAAGGGCGGGTTCTGCTGGCCCAAGAAATAGGGCTTAAACGGAACCATGCCGGCATTAACGAAAAGCAGGTTAGGGTCATCCAGGATCAGCGAGGCGCTTGGTACTGCCTCGTGACCAGAATTGACGAAGTGCTGGGTAAACCGTTCCCGGATCTCATGAGTCTTCACGAGCAACAATCCTAACTGTCTGAGCTTTCATCTTCTATCAAGAAGTTTCTAACCCGCCCAACTCTACCCTTCGCTGCACAGCGATTTCCCATCGGTGGGGATCAGCGAGGCCGGCGAGCGTTTTTGCCTGGGCCGCGCTTGCCACGAATAATGCTGCGCAAGCGGCCAATATAGTCATAAACTCGCTTCTCAGACCCGTGATCGGTGGGTTCATAGTACACAGAGCCCTCCAGCTCATCGGGCAGGTACTGCTGCTCCACTACGCCGCGGGGATCATCGTGGGGGTAGACATAGCCCACGGCATTTCCCATCCGCTTGGCGCCCTCATAGTGCCCATCGCGCAGATGCGGTGGCACGTGGCCCACCTTGCCAGCGGCTACATCGGTTTGCGCTTGCGTGATGGCAGAAATGACCGAGGGCGATTTTGGCGCGGTGGCCAGGTGGATGGTGGCTTGCGCGAGCGGGATTCGGGCTTCTGGCATGCCGATAAGCTGAGCGGCTTCAGCCGCCGCCACGGCCACCTGGAGCGCGGTCGGATCAGCCATGCCGATGTCCTCAGAGGCGTGCACAATGAGCCGCCGGGCAATAAAGCGCGGATCCTCCCCGGCCTCTACCATACGGGCGAGATAATGCAGCGCGGCATCCACGTCGGAGCCGCGGATGGACTTAATAAAGGCAGAAACCACGTCATAGTGTTGGTCGCCGTCGCGGTCGTAGCGCACCACTGCCTTATTGACGTTGTCCGTGACCGTTTGTGGGGTAATTTTCCCGCCAGCGTCAACCGCTTCGGCCGCGGCCTCAAGATAGGTCAGCGTACGCCGCGCATCGCCGCCGGCGAGGAGTACCAACTGGTCCAAGGCTTCATCGGTGATTCGAATGTTGCGCTCACCTAGGCCACGGTCGCTTTCGAGCGCACGCTTCGCGACGCCTCTCAGGTCATCATCGCTTAGCGAATGCAACTGCAACAGCAGCGAACGCGACAAAAGCGGCGCGACGACGGAGAAGGAAGGGTTTTCCGTAGTTGCCGCTACGAGCAATACCGTGCGATTTTCCACGGCTGCGAGGAGTGCGTCCTGCTGGGTTTTGGAAAAGCGGTGCACCTCATCAATAAAGAGCACGGTCCGCCGGCCTTGAATGAGCTCTTGCCGGGCGTGGGTGATGACCTCGCGGACCTGCTTGACGCCCGAATCGAGGGCGGAGAGGCCCACGAAGTTCTGCCCCATTTGGCTGGCGATGAGCGAGGCAATGGTGGTCTTGCCGGTGCCCGGCGGCCCGTACAAGATGACGGAGGCCTCGCCTGAGCCTTCCACGAGGCGACGCAATGGCTTTCCGGGGGCCAAGAGATGGTCTTGCCCAACCACTTCATCTAGGTTTTGGGGACGCATGCGCGCCGCCAGTGGGGACCCGGCGTGGGTGGCGAAAAGGTTCTTCCCGGGCAGCGGCGACGCGCTGCGCTCCGAAGTGGGCCCGCCAAATAATGAGTCTTGAGACACTGGAAAGCTACCTCCTATAAGGGTGCGGGCACACCGTGATTGTCTATTCGTCGTCCAAGCGGCGCGCAATGGCGCTGCCAAATTCTGCGATGGGCGCGCAGGCGGGTCCATCGCAGCGCGCGGCATATCGGGATAGCGCCTCAAAGGTTTCATAGAGGTCGCGGCGCACAAGCAATTCATCTTCCGTAAACGGGCTGTGGTCGGCCGGACGCAAAATGGAGCGCTGCGGATCATGGACGACCTCGGCTTCTCCCCTGGCTAGGGCAACCAGCCCTTCGATGCCGCCGGCGTGCATCGTGGTCACGCTCGATAGCGCCCAGCCAATGAGCGACGCCACGATAAGGCCGTGGATTTCTTCCGCATTAGAAAATAGCGGCCACACCTCAGATACGGCACGAGACCAAGCAGAGATGAAGATATCTGCCTCTTCATCCGTGATCGGCTTGGAGAAAAGAAACTGCGGGAATCCGGCGATAACGCAGGCTACGTCGAAGCCAACATTGCGGAATCCTGCCCATTCATAGTCCAAGAAGTGCAGGCGATGAGACACAATGATGTTATCCGGCGAAAGGTCGAAGGGAGTAAATGCCCGGTCCTTGCCGGATGCCAGAGATCGAGCGGCTTGACCCGCTAGCTCCCGGAAGCTGGCCGGTGCCTCAAGCCCGGCTTTATCCAGCAAGTCGAGGCCGATGCCAATGGAGCGCTCCAGCGCCTCATCGCGCACAGACTGGTGCGGGGCCAAGTCCGGATTCTTGCGCAGCATCCTATTGAGCAGGGTTTCATAATCTTGCTCGTGGCCCGCGGTTCCAGCGTGCATGTGCCCCAACGCACTGCCTAGCGAGCGCAATACCTGCACGCGGTCATCATCGGTGGACTGTACAAGGACGTCGGCAAGCGTTTCGCCCTCACCCAAGTCCGTCAACACAATAATGCGCTGCTCCAGATCGTGGGCAAGAAGCACGGGGCCGGGCCGCACGTCCTCAGATAACGCGGTGGTGAATTGATAAGCCACAACCTCGCGCAGCATCGCAGCATCATCGACAGCATAGCCGGTAACCGGGTTGTACTTAATAACTACCGAGCGGTGCGGCAGGAAGGCTCCAGGGGCAATCCTGGCGCGCAGAACCATTGCATTGCCGGAACCGTCCAAGCGCTCCACGTTCGACATCTCCGGGGTGCCACCAAAACGGCGCGACAACATCTCCGAGGCGGCTTTGATGACATCCTCGGGTGATAGCACAGCTTCGTTATCAACCATAGTTCTATCCAGTATGCCCCCTCACACCAAAGCGGGGTCACAAGTTCGCCCGCAGCGAAATTGCCGCGACCAACGATGTGCCCCGCACGGTGTGTCTTAAAGGCTGAGGATTAAGCTACCCGCTTACTTCTCCTCAGCGGTCTCTACCGCAGTGGAACCGGCCTTGTCCTGTTCCTTCTTCTTTTCTGGTTTGTAGTCTACGCCGGTCTCCTTACGCTGTGCGGCTGGGATTGCCGCTGGGGCGTCGGTAAGCGGATCCACGCCACCTCCGGACTTCGGGAACGCAATAACGTCGCGGATGGAGTCGAAACCGCCCAACAGGGAGACGATGCGGTCCCAGCCGAAGGCGATGCCGCCGTGTGGTGGGGCGCCGTACTGGAAAGCATCGAGCAGGAAGCCGAACTTCTCCTGAGCCTCCTCGTCACCGATTCCCATGACATCGAAGACGCGCTTCTGCACGTCCTCCTGGTGGATACGGATGGAGCCGCCGCCAATCTCGTTGCCGTTGCAGACAATGTCATAGGCGTACGCCAGCGCCTCGCCCGGGTTCTGGTCAAAATTGTCCAGGTACTCCGGCTTCGGGGAGGTAAAGGCGTGGTGAACCGCGGTCCACTTGGAGTGGCCCAGTGCGACGTCGCCAGAAGCGGTCGCATCAGCGGAAGGTTCAAAAAGCGGAGCGTCTACAACCCAGGTAAAGGCCCAGTCGCCTTCCTTGATAAGGTCTAGCTTCTTTGCAATCTCGCCCCGTGCAGCGCCCAAGAGGGCGCGGGAAGACTTGGTGTCACCGGCGGCAAAGAAGATGGCGTCGCCCGGCTTAGCGCCGACGTGCTCTGCAATGCCCTCGCGCTCGGCGTCGGTAATGTTCTTAGCCACCGGACCGCCCAAGGTGCCGTCCTCGCCCACGGTGATGTAGGCCAGACCCTTGGCGCCACGCTGCTTTGCCCAATCCTGCCAAGCATCGAACTGGCGGCGCGGCTGGGAGGCGCCGCCTTCCATAACCACGGCGCCGACGTATTCGTTCTGGAAGACGCGGAAGGTGGTGTCCTTGAAGAACTCGGTGCACTCCACAATCTTGATGTCAAAGCGCAGGTCCGGTTTATCGGAACCGTAGTACTTCATCGCATCGGCGTAGGTCATGCGCGGGATCGGAGTCTTGATCTCGTAGCCGATGAGCTTCCACAGCTCGGTGACGATCTCTTCCGCCAAGGCGATGACATCGTCCTGGTCTACGAAGGACATCTCCACGTCCAGCTGGGTAAACTCCGGCTGGCGGTCAGCGCGGAAGTCCTCATCGCGGTAGCAACGCGCGATCTGGTAATAGCGCTCCATGCCGGAGACCATGAGCAGCTGCTTGAAAAGCTGCGGGGACTGCGGCAGTGCATACCAGGTGCCTGGCTTCAAACGCGCTGGAACCAGGAAGTCGCGTGCGCCCTCCGGGGTGGAACGAGTCAGGGTTGGAGTCTCGATCTCTGCAAAATCATGCGAATCCAGTACCTTGCGGGCCGCGCGGTTGGCAGCAGAACGAAGCCGCAGCGCCTGTGCCTGGCGCTCGCGGCGCAGGTCCAGGTAGCGGTACTTCAGACGAGTCTCCTCGCCTACCTCACCTGAGGTGGAAGGATCATCAATCTGGAATGGCAGCGCTGCGGACTTATTCAGAACCTCAAGATCCGCGACGTTGACCTCAATCTCACCGGACGGCAGGTTGGGGTTTTCCGAGCCTTCTGGGCGAGGCTCCACGGTACCGGTGACCTTAACGCAGTATTCGGAACGCAGGTCGTGGGCGCGCTCCGCCACGTCAGATTCACGGAAGACAACCTGAGCGATGCCGGAGCGATCGCGCAGGTCAATGAAGATCACACCACCGTGATCGCGGCGGCGGGAAACCCAACCGGTTAGGGTGACGGTCTCTCCTGCGAGTTCTTTGCGGAGCTCACCTGCTAAGTGGGTACGCAGCACTGATGTTCAATCCCTTCTAAAAATTGTGTCACTTGCGGGTCCCGCCACGCGTAAACAGCGCGCGCCAAACCAAGCACAAGACTAGGAACGCGCACAATTCTACATCCCTACCGGTACGCGGAGCGCAGTAAGGTAGGCGCTAGCTAACCTCTAAGACCGCACAAGAGCCACCGTTTCCCTGCTTCAGTCTCTTTCCAGCAAGCTTCATCCTGTGTATGAGGGGGCCATGTGGCACTATTTAGGCATGACTTTTAGATCAGGTGCCGATTTCGGCGGCAAAGAAGCGCGTTCGGGTGGCGGTGGCGGTGGCATCGCCATTGGCGGTGGCGTCGGCTCAATTGTTCTAGTAGGCCTTTTCCTCCTTATGGGCGGCAATCCCTCAGACTTGCGAGCGATTCTGGGCAGCGAGCAGACCCAATCTGACGATGCTGCACAGGGCGAAAGCCCCGAATGCGAAACTGCAGAAGATGGCAACACCAAGGACGAATGCCTCGTAGAGTTCACCGGTCGCAGCGTGGATAACGTCTGGTCCAAGGTCTTGCCGGAACAGGCAGATATCCAATACACCGAACCGGAGCGCGTGGTCTTCCACGGCAGCGTTAATACCGGCTGTGGCGCCGCGACTTCATCTACTGGCCCCTTCTACTGCCCGCGCGACGAGTCCGCCTATTTCGACACCGCGTTCTTTGATTCCCTGCGCAACTTCGGCGCGGATAATGCTCCTTTGGCCCGCATGTACATCGTGGCGCACGAGTTCGGCCACCACATTCAAAACCTTGAGGGCACCCTCGGCCTGTCGGACTATAACGACCCAGGCGCCGATTCCAACGCGGTAAAGATCGAGCTGCAGGCTGACTGCTACGCAGGCCTGTGGGCTTCCTATGCCGATAAGGGTGATAACCCCTTGCTTGAGCCAATCACCAAAGAACAGGTCTCGGACGCCGTCGCGGCCGCCCAGGCGGTGGGCGATGACAATATCCAGCGCCGCTCCGGCGGCCAGGTCGAGCCCGATTCCTGGACGCATGGTTCTTCCGAACAGCGTGAGAAGGCATTCCTTGCTGGATATAACTCTGGCAAGATGTCCCAGTGCGACACCCTTGAGCGCGGCGCCTACCGCGGCTAATACTCACAACGTGGCTGTCACCAAGAGCGGCGGCCACTATGTTCGCGAATAGCCACATTGCTTTCACGAACTCCACATCTTGAGTTCACTTTCCCGAAACCTAGGACCTTTAGTCTGAGCGTGCATTCTCTACATAAGAATTTCCTTTGAGAATCCCCTTAACCACGCTGACAAGCGCGGCCATACCCCTCGTGCACGCTTTCCTGAAAGGTTCTTCCTGTGTCTACCCCTACCACCCAGATGACGGACATTGAGGCCGTCAATGGCAAGGGCAACGACTGGATTTGGCACGCCATCTTTGGCAGCCTTACCGCCGTTACCCTCATCGGCTTTATGGTCTGGGGCCACGACTACGTCGACGGCTCTAAGCCCATTCTCCTTGGCACCGCCATTCTCTTCGCCCTTTTCATGGCCTTCAATATTGGCGGCAATGACGTCGCCAATTCCTTCGGTACCTCCGTAGGCGCCGGAACGCTGTCTATGAAGCAGGCCCTCGTTGTCGCCGCCATCTTCGAGGTTTCTGGCGCCATCCTCGCCGGCGGCGAAGTTACCGATACCGTACGCTCTGGCATCGTCGACCTTGACGCCATCGATGGGCTAGACCCCATGGAGTTCGTCTACATCATGATGGCGTCCCTCTTGGGTGCGGCCATCTGGCTCCTTGTTGCCACCCGTATGGGTTGGCCAGTATCTACCACCCACTCCATCGTCGGCGGCATCGTCGGCGCTGCGCTCGCGGTCGGCTTTGTCACCGGCAAGGGCGGCTGGAACATGGTGCAGTGGGGCGAGATTGGCACCATTGCCATGTCGTGGGTACTCTCCCCTGTCCTCGGCGGTCTCGCCGCGTTTATCCTGTTCAAATGGATTAAGACCTCAATCTTGGTCTACAACGAGGAAGCGGACCAAAAACTGCGCGAAATCAAGACCCGTCGCGCGGAGCTGCGCCAAGAGCACAAGTCTCGCTTTTCTCGCCTCAATGAGATCCAGCAGATTAGCTACACCAACGCCATGGCCCGGGACGCCGCCTTGGTGGCGGAAGAAGACTTCGATCCGGATCAGCTGGAATCTGAGTACTACCGCGATCTGTATAACCTCAACAAGGACATGGATGATGTCAAGGCTCACCGCGCCCTGGAGAGCTGGGTACCGGTACTAGCCGCCATTGGTGCCATCATCATTTCCGCCATGGTGATGTTCAAGGGTCTCAAGCACACCGGACTCGATTTCAGCGTTCTTCAGAACCTCTTGGTCATGGGCATGGTTGGCGCCGTGGTGTGGATGGCCGTCTTCATTTTCGCCCGCTCCCTGAAAAAGAAGTCGCTGGCTAAGTCCACCTTCCTTCTCTTTTCTTGGATGCAGGTATTTACCGCTTCGGCCTTCGCCTTCTCCCACGGTTCCAACGACATTGCCAATGCCATTGGCCCTTTCGCTGCGGTTATTGACGTCCTCAAGACCGGCCAAGTAAACGATGAGGCTGCCGTGCCGGTTGCCGTCATGATTGCCATGGGCGTTGCCCTGATTTCTGGCTTGTGGTTCATCGGCCGCTTCGTGATTCAGACCGTGGGCTCAGGCCTTACCCAAATGCACCCTTCCTCCGGCTTTGCTGCTGAGCTTGCCGCCGCCGCTGTGGTGATGGGTTCATCGATCTTGGGCCTTCCGGTTTCTTCCACCCACATCCTCATCGGCGCCGTGTTGGGCGTGGGCATTGTCAACAAGGCAGCTAATTGGAACCTGATGAAGCCTATCGCCTTGGCGTGGGTTATTACGCTCCCAGCCGCCGCAGTCATCGCCGCCATTACCGTGTCTGTACTGCGCGTAGTCTTCTAACGGCAGTCCCTCTCGGTTCAGCCTCGGCAAGCTCGCCACATCCGCTAGTCTCACCGACCATTGCGCCGGGGCTAGCGGGTTTTCCATTGGGTAGCTTGGACAAACACCCTGCTTGGCGACGCCCTCTTCTCTACACTGGCCCATATGACCGCGCACCGAGCTACCGCATTCCTGGCTGCATTCAACGACATAGAACAACACTTGCGCTCAGCTCTCAACGCTGAGAACTCAGATTCTTTCTGGTGGATCGTAGACAAGGCACGAGACAAGCACGTACTTTCCAGTAAGCAAGCCGAAGCGCTCAAAGATTTTTCTAACCTACGCAATGCCATTGCCCACGGTCGCTACTACAAATCAGAGCCCATTGCAGAACCGAACGAGGCCGTGGTTAAGCAGATTTCCGCTCTCCGAGACATAGTGGTTTCCCCGCCCGACACCCTCCACGTCTTGCAGCCACAAAAGGTATTCACCTTGACGTCTGCCACATCAATCATGGAGGCATTTAACGTCATAAAGGATAAGGACTTTTCCCAAATCCCTATCTACGATGAAGGCCGCTTCACCGCTTTGTTAACCACCAACACTATTGCGCGATGGGTAGCAAGAGACCTCAGCGATAATCACGTGCTCGATGCCGCGGACATCGCAGACATTGTGGAATACAAAGAACCCAGTGATCGCGCTATCTTTCTTGCCCGCGCAGTAAGCGTGCAAGAGACGGTGGATGCTCTTTCAGAAACCGATAGCCAAGGGCACCGCCCTTGCGCAGCGGTCATCACAGAACACGGCAAAGTCAATGAGAGACCCCTGCGCCTCGTTGCACCGGCCGATCTACCAGCTCTTTTTGATGCCCTAGAATGGGAATAATTCTCCCGCAGCCGGCTTCTCTTGCAGCCGGCACTGCGTCTATCTTCACTCCTGTGCACCGCATAGAAAGGCAACCATGCAATTCGGCATCTTCACTATCGGGGATCTCACTACTGACCCCATCTCAGGAAAGACACCCACTGAGGCTGAACGCATCCGCAATCTAACGGAAATTGCCCTCAAAGCCGAAGAGGTTGGCCTTGACGTCTTTGCCACCGGTGAGCACCACAACCCACCCTTCGTACCGTCCTCTCCTACAACGCACCTGGCTTATATCGCCGCGCAGACGGAGCGCTTGCATCTATCTACTGCCACCACGCTGATTACTACCAATGACCCGGTAAAGATCGCGGAGGACTACGCCTTTCTGCAGCACCTTGCTAACGGCCGCGTAGACCTCATGCTCGGCCGCGGAAATACCGGCCCAGTCTATCCCTGGTTTGGCAAAGACATCCAGCAGGGCATTCCTTTGGCTATTGAGAACTATCACCTGCTGCGCAGGCTCTGGCGCGAGCCCGTTGTTAACTGGCAAGGAAAGTTCCGCGCGGGACTAGAGGGGTTTACCGCTACTCCGGCACCGCTGGATGGAATTCCGCCGTTTGTCTGGCACGGCTCCATTCGTTCACCGCAAATCGCTGAACAAGCGGCATACTACGGCGATGGCTTCTTCCACAACAATATCTTCTGGAATAAGGAGCACACCGCTCAGTTGGTGGATCTCTACCGCCGTCGCTTTGCAAGCTATGGCCATGGTCAAGCGGACCAAGCAATCGTCGGACTTGGTGGCCAAGTCTTCATTGGCGAAACCGAACAAGAAGCTAAAGACTTCTTCCGCCCCTACTTCGACAACGCCCCAGTCTATGGCCACGGGCCAAGCCTCGAGGACTACACGGCGCAGACTCCACTGACCGTTGGCACCGTGGAGCAGGTAATTGAAAAGAGCCTCAGCTTTGCGGACTGGGCCGGTGACTACCAGCGTCAGCTATTCCTCATCGATCACGCGGGACTTCCACAAGAAGTAGTTCTCAAACAAATAGAAATCCTCGGCACGCAGGTTGTCCCCGAGCTGCGACGCCGCTTTGAGCAGCGCCGTCCGAGCCACGTACCTTCTGATCCGCCGACGCACGCAAGCTTGCTCTCTGAGCCTAAACCTTCACACCTTCAAGTCAGCCCAGGAAAGGAGAACTAGTTATGCGCTCCCTCCTCGTTATCTCAGCTGGCCTATCGCAGCCGTCTTCTTCTCGCAGGCTGGCAGACATGCTCGCAGAAGCCACGCGCGCCAAAATCTCTGCGCGCGGTGAAGGAGCCCAAATCGATGTCATTGAGGTTCGCGATCTCGCTTTCGAATTAGCTACCGCCATAACCGATCAAACTGCGCAAACGCCCCTTTTGGCTAGAGCCAAGCAGCAAGTTGCCGATGCCGATGGCCTGATCGCCGTCACCCCTGTATTCCAAGGCAGCTATTCGGGCCTTTTCAAGATGTTCTTTGACACCTTGGAGCCCCATGGCCTCGACAACCTACCCACCATCATCGCAGCTACGGCTGGTTCTTCACGCCATGCCCTCATTTTGGACTACGCACTGCGCCCGCTATTTAACCAGCTCCACGCAAACGTCGTGCCGACGGGCGTGTTTCAGGCCACAGAAGATCTATGCATTCCGGAAGGTGAGCGCATTGCTGCCCGCATTGAGCGCTCTGCCATCCAGCTGGCTGACCAGATAGTTGTCCCGCAGGACAGGGTGCCCGGAATTGCCGGCGATCTCACCGGGCTGGGAGGCCGCTCCACCGTCCGGCTAGCAAAGGAGAACTTCATCCCCCTTGACAAGCTCCTGAATGGGTACGGCAAATAAGCCACAACGCTAGCAGTGCTACGCATAGACGGCGATTGATAGAAGGTGTGACTTTCGCTACCTTGGTCATATAAAATCTGCCTCTACCCTTTGGGTCCAGCTTCGACCGCAATAGCGGCACAGCAAGCACCCGATAGCTATCCCTTCAGAAAGGTTCGGCACAGCTTAATTATGACAATTAGCGTCACGGACATCTTCTCCATCGGCATTGGCCCTTCCTCTTCGCACACCGTCGGCCCCATGCGCGCGGCTAGGCAATTCCTCGATTCCTTAGAGACGCACCCAGCTAAGGTCTATACGGAGTTGCGCGGCTCGCTTTCCGCCACTGGCCGTGGCCACGCTTCCGATCGCGCCGTCATCCTTGGGCTCGCCGGCTGGGATCCGCTGAGCGTGCCTATCGACGCCGAACCTCACGCGGGCGGCTTTATCCCTAGCGAGGGAACCATTTCTGGTCCCCGGGGCACGGTGGACTATGAAATCGTCTTTGATAATGAACCGCTGCCCCAGCACCCGAATGGCATGATTTTTAGCGCCTGGGATGACAGCGGCAACCTCCTAGCAGAGAAGGAAGAGTACTTCTCTGTCGGCGGCGGCTTTATTCTCTCCCGCGCCGAGCTCGATGCGGAAGTCGCCGAAAGCAATGAGGTTCCTGCCGGCGTAGCCGCCGCCCATGTAGATGACTCCGTTCCTTATAAGTTCACCACGGGCGAAGAATTGCTCAACCTCTGCGAGGCTCATGACAAAGCAATTTGGGAGCTCGTCCTTGCCAACGAGGAGGCCTTGCACCGCGATGAAGGCGGAGCGGAATACGTTCTGCGCCACCTTGATTTGGTCTGGGACATCATGCGCGAATGTGTGACCGAGGGTATTTCCACCAAGGGCCTTCTTCCAGGTGGCCTGCGTGTGGCACGCCGTGCCCCGAAGATGTATGCCCAGTTGCTAGAAAACCAAGACGATACCAGCTGCGGTTTCTCCGCCATGGAGTGGGTTAACCTGTACGCCTTGGCGGTTAATGAGCAAAACGCTGCCGGTGGCCGCGTCATTACCGCACCTACCAACGGCGCGTGCGGCATCATTCCAGCGGTACTGCATTATGCGCGCGATTTCCGCGCAGACTTCACCCGTTCCACTGCCCGTCGGTACCTATTGACCGCCGGTGCCATTGGCATGATTATCAAGGAAAACGCGTCCATCTCCGGAGCCGAGGTTGGCTGCCAAGGCGAGGTGGGTTCCGCCTCCGCTATGGCCGCCGCAGGCATGGCTGAGCTGCTGGGAGCAGCCCCGGCCCAGGTGGAAAACGCCGCGGAGATTGCTTTGGAGCATAATTTGGGCCTTACCTGCGACCCAGTGGGCGGATTGGTACAAATTCCGTGTATTGAGCGCAATGCCATCGGCGCGGTAAAGTCCATCAACGCCGCGCGCATGGCCAAAATGGGAGAAGGCACTCACCACGTGACCTTGGATAATGCAGTACAAACCATGGCTGAAACCGGCCGCGATATGCTCTCTAAGTACAAGGAGACCTCCCTCGGCGGATTGGCCAAGACCATGGGCTTTAGCGTTTCGCAGGTAGAGTGCTAAAAAGGACTCCATGCGCGCAGATGCTCTTCACCGCCGCACCACCATTATCGCTGCGGCCTGCCAGCTCTTTCGTACCCACGGCGATAATGTCGCTTTGGAAAAAGTAGCTACACAGGCTGGCGTAAGTGTGGCTACGGTCTACCGCAATTTCCCCAACCGCGCGAGCCTTATCCGCGCGTGCGCGGAATATATGGGTCATGCCTTTGCCAAGTTTCAACAGCGCCTCATCGCGGACTTTGAAAACTCCACGCATTCTGGAGAAGACTACGTCCGGACCTACGCCACCCATATCCTGACCATGGGACTAGACACACTCATTCCTGCGTTCGTCCCTCAGGATTTGGACTCTCTTAGCCCTGAATTAACCGCCCAGCGCGACCTCCTAGAGCGCAACGGCCGACGGTTTATTGAGCTAGGCCAAGAACAAGGCGAGATTGGCCCCGGGGTCACCCACCTCCAATTCATTGTGGGACTGCTAAGCCTGGCGCGACCCCGCGAGGTTGATATTGAGGCCAACCAGCCGGATATTCAGGAAAAGATAATTGACCTCTTTCTGGCGGGCATAAAAAGTGGGCACCGCGCCTAAGCGCGATGCCCACCGGCCAAAGAAATCTATGCCTCGACGTGCATTTCCCGAGCAAGTACGGATACTAGGTCAGAAACCTTTACGTCGTGCTGCTCATGGGCGGCAAGGTCCTTGAGCGCAACCGTGCCATTTTCTAGCTCCTGCTCACCCAAGACCAGCGCGAAGCGTGCACCGGCGCGGTCGGCGCCCTTCATCGCGCCCTTCAGGCCGCGGTCTCCAAAGGACATATCCGCAGAGATTCCGGCCTTGCGGAGGTCATTGATCAGAGTGCTCATGGTGCGCTTGGCGGCAGCACCCAGTGCAACGCCAAAGACGTCCACGCGGGACTCTACGCGATCCAGGGTAATGCCCTCAGCCTCCAGCGCCAGCAGGGCGCGGTCGACACCCAGACCGTAGCCGATGCCAGACAGGTCTTGGCCTCCTAGCTGGGCCATCAGCCCGTCGTAGCGGCCACCGCCGCCGATGCCGGACTGAGCACCAAGTCCGTCATGGACGAACTCGAAGCAGGTCTTGGTGTAGTAGTCCAAGCCACGGACCATGCGTGGATTAATCTCGTAGGCTACGCCCATATCGTCCAGCATGCCGGTAACGGTTTCAAAGTGCTCACGGCATTCGTCATTGAGGTGGTCGAGCATCAAGGGGGCGTCGGCAAGCTGCTCCTGGACTTCCGGGCGCTTGTCATCCAGTACGCGCAAAGGATTGATCTCTGCGCGGTGGCGGGTTTCTTCATCCAAGTTGAGCTTAAAGAGGAATTCCTGCAGCTTCTCACGGTAAGCCGGGCGGCAATTGCGATCGCCCAAGCTGGTGAGCTCAAGGCGGAAGCCGCTAAGCCCCAGCGCGCGGAAGGAGCGATCCGCCAAAGCGATGACCTCGGCGTCTAGCGCAGGATCGTCCACGCCAATAGCTTCTACACCGACTTGCTGTAGCTGGCGGTAGCGGCCAGCCTGGGGACGCTCATAGCGGAAGAAAGGGCCAAAATAGTTGAGCTTCACGGGCAGCTGGCCGCGGTCCAGATTGTGCTCGATGACCGAGCGCATTACGCCGGCGGTACCTTCCGGACGCAAAGTTACGGAGCGGTCGCCGCGATCAGCAAAGGTGTACATCTCTTTTGACACCACATCGGTGGACTCGCCCACGCCACGGGCAAAGAGCGCGGTGTCTTCGAAAATCGGCAGCTCGATGTGCTGGAAGCCGGAGAGATGTGCCTGCTCCACCATGGTCTGACGCACCTTATAGAATGCGGACGACTGCGGCGGGAAATAGTCTGGGACACCTTTGGGGGCGGACAGGGCTTGGAACTGCTTCTTATTACTCACGGGTATTACAGTACCTCCCTCAATGTTGCGAAGAAGGGATTGGTCGCCCTCTCCTTGCGCATGGTGGTGGTGGGACCGTGGCCGGGCAGAATGTCTAGGTTGTCTGCCAAACTCCACACCGGGCCGGCAAGAGATTTTTGCATGGCATTAGGGTCCGAGTGAGGTAAGTCGGTGCGTCCAATGGCGCCGGCAAAGAGCACGTCACCGGTGAGGGCAAAGTCCTCGGAGACAATCATCACGCATCCCGGCGAGTGCCCAGGCGCGTGTTTGAGCTCAAAGGTATGACCGATAAGCTCCACGGTTTCGCCGTCAGGGAGCTCGCGGAGGTCGGAGATGGGGGTCATATGGGCGGCGTCGAAAAGCTCTTGCGCCTGGGGGGAGACTCCTTCGCCGCTGTCGAGCATAAACTTGTCAGCGGGATGAATATAGACAGGGATGTCGAGCTCTGCCGCCAGGGTGCCGGCATCCCGGGTGTGGTCAATGTGGCCGTGGGTGAGCACGATGGCCTCATAGTCCAAGTCATGCTCAAGGACTTTTCCCGCTGCATCCATGCCGGGATCGACTATGAAGGCGCGGCGGCCTTCCGCAATTACATAGGTATTCGTCTGAAACGGACCGCCAGTAAAACCGTAAATTTCCATACCCACTACCCTAGCTGCCCACATGAAAAAGAGCCGGTCTCCCCCATCTTCTGGATGAGTAGAGGCCGGCAACCGCCTGAAGGCTTAGCGCATAATATCCCAAACCTTGTCGTAATCAAGCTGGGTTACAACGCCTGGAACCATTTGGGTGTGGATCACCTTGTGGTTTTCATCAGCCACCACCACGGAGCGGGCAAGCAGGCCTTCCAGGACGGAATCGCGCACAGTCACGCCGAACTTCTCACCAAAGTCAGAGCGAAATGCGGAGGCAGCGATGACATCATCAATACCGTCAGCCGCGCAAAAGCGCTTGAGGGTAAAGGGCAAATCGAGAGAAACGGAAAGAAGCTTAGTGTTATCTAGCTGCGAAACCTGCTCATGAAAACGGCGCAGCTGATCTTGACAGACAGGGGTTTCGATAGAGGGCAAGATGGAAATAACAAGGCGCGTGCCCGCAAAAGTCTCATTGGTAATCTGACGCAGGTCGGTACCGATAAGTTCAAATTCGGGCAGCGGGTCTCCCACTGCGGGAAGTTCACCAACGGTGGGCGTTGGCAGATCGGAGAAATCTGGTTCAGCCATAGAAACCAGAGTACTTATGATTGGGCTTAAAAGCTATTAACTTGCCCTATTTTCATGCCGACGCCCTCACGAGAGTATCCAACCGCTAGAATCGGTCAGGTTGAATCATGCCACCGATAATCGCTAGAAAGGTTGACTCCCGGTGCCAAATAATCAAAAGCGCGGCGAAGAGGCGCTGAGCAAGCTCGAGCGCGAGCTGAAATCCCGCGAACGCAAGCAAAAGGCACGCCCGCTCGGCGTTGTTGCCGCCTCCCTCGTAGTAATTCTCGCCCTCGTCGGCGGAATCTACTTCTTGTCCACCCGCGAAGGCGACGATGAAAACGTACAGGCTGAGGAGTCTTCCGCAGCTGAGACCTCGCAGGAAACCCCACAGGCGCAGCCCATCGCTGACAAGCGCGCTAAGGCCCTGCCGGATACTGTGACCTGTAAGTATGAGGACAACGGGCAAGAATCCAACGGCGCAAAGAAGCCGAACGGCAAGGATATTTCCACCAAGGGCACCGTCACCGTTTCCTTTGAAACCAACCAGGGCACCATTGAGATGGAAATGGACCGCGCCAAGGCGCCATGTACCACCAACGCTATTTCTGAGCTGGCCAAGTCGGGCTACTACGACGACACCGTCTGCCACCGTATGACCTCAGGCGGACTCAACGTACTGCAGTGTGGCGACCCAACCGGTTCCGGTTCCGGCGGTCCTGGTTTCAGCTTCCCCGATGAGTACCCCATCGACGAGGTGGACGAGAAGGACGCACAGAACCCTGTTGTCTACCCGCGCGGCTCCGTCGCCATGGCCAACAGCGGCCCGGACACCAATGGTTCCCAGTTCTTCCTCAACTACGACGATTCTGAGCTGGCCCCGAGCTACACCTACTTCGCCACCATCACCGACAAGGGCATGAAGACGATGGATAAGATTGCCAAGAACGGCGTCGAAGGCGGCCAGCCAGATGGCAAGCCAGCAAAGGAAGTCAAGATTAAGAAGGCAACCGTCAAGGCTTAAGCGGCGGAAAAGCCCTGCTTGGCGACGCCCCCCCTTTGCCCCACCGCACCACACCCTCTAACGGGGGCGGGCACAAAGCCCCGGCCATTCACCACACATTCCGTAGATGAATGCGCCGGGGCTTATCCTTTCCTTAAATTATGCTGAGCCCGATTATGAGGGTTAAGCTGCAGAAACAGGAGAACACTAAAATTCCTCTAGATCACAAGAATCACAGTAGTAAACACGCAGCACACAGCGGGCTTTCAGCTAGTTCAGCCAATGAGCAAAAACCTGCCGATACTGTTGCGGAAGCCTGTCAGCCTGTCTAGTATTTGAAACGTCTTTGAACACACCAAGCTTGTTAGGAATCAAAAAATGAAGCTTTTCTCCCGCAAGGCACTTGTTGCTGGCGCAACCGCTCTGTCCATGACCTTTGCTGGCA
Organism: Corynebacterium sp. S5S1; assembly: GCF_001913985.1. NCBI lineage: Bacteria > Bacillati > Actinomycetota > Actinomycetes > Mycobacteriales > Corynebacteriaceae > Corynebacterium > Corynebacterium sp. S5S1. Next base: position 2,938 of record NZ_MKXT01000008.1, on the reverse strand, counting down.
CCACTGTAGCTACCGCTGCTGAGCCAACCACTGCTACCGAGTCCGTAGAGGCTAAGCCGGCAAGCACCCCGACCAAGACCAAGCCGTCTGAGGAGCCAAAGGAAGGCTCTTCCATCAAGGACTTGGATCCAAATGAAATCAAGGCTTGGATTGGCGTATTCACCGCCGTCATCGGCGCTCTGGGCACCCTGTTCGCATTCGCAAACAAGTACCTCGACCTGCCTTTCGGCACCAAGTAAGGTCATCGCTTCATAGCGATTCTTAAGCCGCTGCATTCCAATAGGGAGTGCAGCGGCTTTTTCATAGGCTTTTGAGCAATCGGAAGTATTGCCCGACGCTTGTTTTCCAGGTCTAGAGACTCATCTAGGACTCTTTGGCGTCCTCAATGTACTCGGCCCCTACGAGATCCTTGAAAAGCTCTGGGTCGATTATTTGACCGACCCTGATGACAGAGATATGACCCGTGGGCTCAAGGATCATAATCTGGACGTCCTGCATGCGGCTAATGCCTGCCTTGCGGGCAGCAGAATAAATATCTGACTTAGTAATATGTGCCAGGGTTAAGTTCTCCTCAACCATCTTCCCGCGAAAGACTAGGAGAACTGGGCGCCGGTCAAGAAAGCGAGTCCACTTCACCACTTTGCGGATAGTACCAAACGCGGCCTCTAGAGCCATCAGGGTAGTCAAGCCGATGACGCCGGCGGCCAGGGTCGGTGGATTACCCACAATGACACGGCCTGCAACCGCGCCAAACATAATGATGATGATGGCATCTGAGGCCGTCATAGAGGTAAGGACGCGAGAGCCAAATACCTTCACCAAAATCATGAAGGATAGGTAGATACCCAAAGTCGCCAGCACGACAACGGGAATACGGTGCCATTCAATACCCAGCTGATAAGTAATCTCGCGCAGGAAGAGTTCTAGAGTATCCACGACTGCTTAGGTTACCCGGCAGCCGCGAGGTATACAGAAAAGGCGGAGCGTCACTCCCCCGTTCAGGAAGAGCCGCTCCGCCTAGTGCTGTGCTGTCCTAGATGTGGAACTGCTTGCGCAGGTCCTCAATCATCTTGCGAGCTGGGGCAGGAAGAATCTGCGGGTTCATGCCCACAACCGCAACGCCAGCTACCAGCGCTACAACGATGGCAAATACTGCGCCGCCCACGGAAGAGCCGTTGGAGGACAAGGAAGAGCCCTTTGGCGCAGGCTTAGCTCCCGGCTCTTCGGAGCCCTCGCCGCTTACCTCGAGTGGCAAAGTTGCCTTAGTTCCGGCGTCGGTGGTGATTTCTAGGTTCTGGGTACCGCTCAGGTTCTCTGGAACGGTGAGCTTTACCGTTGCGCGACCGCGCTCACCAAATTGCGCATCGCCTTCTTGCGCAGCGTTGTCGATGTCGACGGTCTGCTCAGCCTCGCCCAACTTGACGGTTGCCTTCTTGGCCATCGGTTCGCCCTCGGTGGAGTAATTAAGGCTAGATAGATTGACGGTGATTTCTTCACCCGGCTTCACGTCACCCTCAATGTGTGCACCGATCTGGCCCTGGCCCGTGCGGATCTCCGATTCACCCGACTTGATGTAGTCAATCATGGCCTGAGTGTCCATGTATCCCACATCGTTTTTGTCCTTGATGGAACCAGCGTTGAAGTAGCCGTCACCGCCGGCTTCTTCGTCACTGGAAGCAAGGAACGAAGACAGCGCGATGGAATAATCCTTCTTCGGGTCAATCTGTTCACCGTTGATGGTCACGGACTTTACCCGCTCGCCCTTGCCAGCCTTCTGGTCGTAGACAACCTGAACATTATTAGAAAGGCCCATGGCCAGGCGTGGACGGCTGCCTTCCTGCCACTGGTTGTCCAAAGCATTGATGAACTCCTCGCCGGAAATTTTTGCGGTAATCACGGAGTTGCCAAACGGCTGCACCTCAAAGATGTCCTTGTAGGTAACGTCACCACCCTTCAAGTCGGCCCGCACACCACCGGCGTTCATCACACCGATCTCGATATCCTTGCCTACCTGCTTGCTCATGGCATAGCGTTGGCCTTCTGCGATGAAGTTATTGAGGGTGGATTCTACGCCACGGTTGGAGCCTGCCTCTGCGCCTTCGTCAGAGCCACGGAACAGGTCCTGCTTGACGGTTCCTGCAGTCTTAGAGCCTTCTACCTCGGCTTCCTTTTGTGCCTTCTCAACGACGTCCGCAATCTCGGCGTCCGGCCCAACATCGGCAGCATCCGTAGCATCGTACTGGCTGAGCTTGATTTCGGTTACCTTCTTGGCGGACTTGTCAAAGGTAATGTCGACGTCGTTGAGCAACTTGCCATACTCATGACCCTGCGCCCACTGCAATGGAAGGGCACCTTCGCGCGGGATTTCGCCCTTGGTGCGCTGGTGAGTATCGCCACCGAAGAGCACGTCTACGTCTTTATTGAAGCCCTCGGCATATTCTTGGGCATCCTCGTGGAAGAGCGCGACGACGACGTCCGCCTTGCCAGATTCCTTCAGGCGGGTGGCCTCTTCATTCGTTGCCTTTACTGGGTCCGTGAAGGTAACGCCCGGGATCTTCGCCGCGGATACCTTGTACTTGGTATTTTCCGTCACGGTTCCGACATAGCCCACCTTGACGCCGTCCACCTCTTCAACGTGAGAAGGCTTGAGCAAGGGTTGGCCATCCTTAAGCACGTTTGCACCCAGGATGGGGTACGTGGAGCTCAGCTGAATGCGCTCGGTGAGATCCTCGGTGCCCTTATCGAACTCGTGGTTGCCCACCGCTGACACCTTCATGCCCATCTTATTGAGAGCCTCAAGGGTGTACTTGTCATCAGAAATTGCAGATACGAAGGCGGAGCTGTCGATTTGGGGTAGTTGGTACCGCGAGTCTGCGTAGTTGGTACCGGTGTTCCACGTACCCGGTACTGCAAGGGGTTTTCTTTCATAGTTGATGTT
>NZ_MKXT01000045.1:0-10459 GCF_001913985.1 Corynebacterium sp. S5S1 | reverse complement strand
CTACTACAACAAGAAAGACAACGAACTCAGCCCCCAACGGGGCAACTAAAAACGAAAAATCTCGAGACACCGACCGGAACGATGTCTCGAGACTTCACAGAATGCCCAGGCAATGATGCCGATGAAGGCGATGGCACCGCAGACGGTGAAGGCGAGGGGGAAGCCGGAGGCGTCGGCAAGCAGGCCAATGAGCATGGGGCCCAAGATTTGGCCGAAGTCTCCGGCCATCTGGAAGGTGGATAGCACCTTGCCGCCGGAGCGGTCATTGCCCACGATGTCGCCCACCGCGGCCTGCTGGGAGGGGTTGATAAGCCCGGAAGAAGCGCCGGCGAAGGCAGAGACGAGCAGGAGGAACCACACGCTGGTGGCCATGCCCATGAGCACCATGAAGATGGCGGAGCCGACGAGGCCGATGAGGATAAGTGGTTTGCGGCCGTGGATATCGGACCACTTGCCGGAGAACTGCAACACGATGGCGTTGCCGGCTGCAAAGACTGCGAGCGCCAGGCCGGAGGCGGCCGCGCCATTGTGGAAGATGGAGGCGGCAAAAAGCGGCAGGACGGATACGCGCACTCCCATGTTGATCCAGCTATGGGCAAAGTTGGAGGTCAGCACCGCGCGGTAGGCGGTATCGCCCCAGGCCTCCTGCAGGCGCATGGGCGGCAGCTTATCCTGGCTGGCCTGCTTGTGGTTGACGCGAGGCATTTGCCACCAGACGACGAACGCGGCCAGTGCCACGCCCACGCCGTAGATGAAAAATGGCCATCGGAAACCCAGGAAGGACAGGCTGGCACCAAGAACCGGGCCGGCGACGTTACCGAGCAGGAAGGCCGTGGCGTAGGTGGCAGAGCACTTGCCGCGAATCGTCGGCGGAGACATGCGCACGATAAGCCCCATGGCGGAGACGGTGAACATGGTCGAGCCAATCCCGGCCAGGGCGCGCAGGGCCACGATGTGCCAGTAGCTTTGTGCAATGGAGACTAGACCCGTGGTCACCGCGACGGTCATGAGCCCGATAAGATAGACGCGGCGCGAGCCGACGCGATCCACAAGCGATCCGGACATGGGCGCGAAGATAAGGCGCGAGGCGGCGAAGATGGAGACCACTAGGCCCGCGGCAGCCATGGAGACATCGAAGCTCACCACGAACTGCGGAAGCAGCGGGGCGATAAGGCCATAGCCCAAAGCGATAATAAAGGCGGCCGTGACCATGACCCAGATTTCGCGCGGAATCTTGGGCGCTTCCTCGTGTTCTACTTCCCCACTGCGTGTATTCATCATATCGGCTGCAACTCTAATCCTTGGCGTCAGGGAAAGCCATTTGCGACTTATGTTCGAACATATGTTTGTTTTTGGTGGGGTTGTGTCCGCGTTGGGTTCTAGTGTGATGGCCATGCACAACGTACAAAAGAAGTTTCCCCAGCCCACCGCGATGAACCTGCCTCAGTCCGCTTCCGAGATTGCGGCGGACTTGCTCTACCACGAATATGACACCATCAATTCCATCGCCGCCATCATGCACCACCCGCGCTCCCTGGCGCGCCCTACTCCCACCTGGCGCCCACCGATAAAGCAACTGCCGACGCCCGCCGGTGGACCGGGCGGAGAGTATTGCATGAGCATCACCCGCCACCGCGTGGGCGCGCGCGTGAAGGCTCGCGTGCGCGGCTTTGGGCAAGACCGCATTCCTGCCTATCTGATCACCATCCGCATTACCGAGAACTTTGGTCAGCCGGTAGATCCCGCCGTGGCAGAAGGCTGGGTGCGCACGCTCGTGCCGGCAGAGATGGTTGGCGCAGTCCACGAGGTCTCCCGTGGCCCGAATGCCACTTATGTGTGGCTCGTGGATAGCTCCTATCAGCCGGTCCACTCCCCTGAGTCACTCTTCGCCGGCTTCAGCCAAGCCGCCTAGGCGGTCGCGCTCTGTTTCGTTGACTGCGCAGATGCGTCTGGCCCTGCATGCGGGTCAGGTGCGTGGAGCACCTTCCTCATCACCTCGTGGTTGAAGGTCACCGTGTAGTGCCGGGCGATTGCATTAGGCATAAAGCGCACGACCAAGCAGGCGATGAGGACGGTAAAGACCTTATCCAGAATGTCCGAGGTAAGGCCCTGCAAGATGATGGCTAGGCGCTCGTCTTGGAAAATCATCTCGTAGAACTTGGTGAGGTTTTGTGGCCCCTTGCGCGGTCGTCCGCTGAAGGAAAAGATGAGCACGTACACGCTCATCACGCCGGAGCAGATGCCCATTCCAAGGCCGGAGAAAATGATCCATGACAGCCTGTTGAATACCCCGCGGCGAGCCAGTAGGCCCACGGCGGCGCCGATAAAGATGCCTACGGGCGCAAAGGCGAGATCATGGGCAAAGTACACTCCGCCCAATACGGTGGTGGTAAGCCCCGCGGCCATGCCGAGCACGGGACCGGCGATGATGGCGACGATGGCGGTGCCGACAGCATCGAAGAACATCGGCACCTGCGTGCGCACCGTCAACGAGCCCAACAGCAGGTTGATGGAGGCGCCGAAGATCGGATACAGGAGGATGCAGTTAGGCACCAGCCCATGCTGCGAGGTATATAGCAGCACCGCGGCCGCTAGGAGGAGGACCCAGACGCTGGCGGTCAGGTAGGACTCGAAAGTCATATTTACCGTGGAGTACACCCCAAAGACGGTACAAAGCCACGCGGCGAGCGAGAATGCCACGGCTACTACAACAAGGACGTAGCGCCACGTGGTGTCGCGGGTCATCGCCATGGTCTCCTCCTCAGAAGGCTAGGTTTAGGGCGAATTCCCAGCTGCAGGCTGGGATTGTCCTAAAGCCTAATTGGCGGCGCGCGAAAGTAGCAACACAAAAGGGCCTCTAAAATGGGGAAGGCCGGGACTACTTTTCGTCAGCTTCGCGGGCGTCGGATTCGTCGTCCAGGTCGACATCGTCGCCGTCCAGGTAGTCCTCGTCTTCGTCCTCGTCGTCTTCGCCGAAGATATCGTAGACGTCAGGTTCTTCGTAGTCTTCGTCATCGAAGGAGACGAGCTGTGCTTCCCAGTCCAGTGCCTGCTCGGAAACGAGGCCTAGGACATCGAAGAGGCGATCGAAGTCGGTGTAGGTGCCAAGCTCGAGGGCCTCGGCCGGAACCTCCACAATGGGAACGTCATCAAACTCGGCGTTATCAAAGAGGGCGAGGCGGTCAGACTCATCGAGGTCCTCATCCTCTTCGTCCACTTCCCAGGCGAGGGCGACTGCCTCATCCTCCATGTCATCGAGATCGTCTTCGTCGAAGTCGAAGGCAAGGAAGCGCACGATGGCGGACGGGACGCCGTCGATGGTTTCCACGAGCACGCGCAGCTCCGAGTCGTTGGCCACTTCAGCCACGACGAGGTGCGGATTGAGCTCATCTTGGGCAAATTCTAGTTCTGCGATGCGCTCATCGGTGCCCTCCAGCAGGTCCCGGAGGACGGTGACGACCTGGTCGGTAGCGATGTGGCGGGACACCGCCTCCACGGCATCGTCTACCGAGAAGGCAACGGAGACGAGGACTGCCTCGAATTCCTCATCGTCTTCATCGACATCCGCCGCGGCAATGTAGACATTCGCGGCGGGAAGAAGCGGATCGATTTCAATAAATTGGATTTCCAGATCAGAGGTGATCGGAACAAACATGACGTCATCATTGACGCGGGACTCGATGCCCTCGGCATCCAATGCAGAAGCAATATCTTCGAAAAAGCTCATGGTGGTTTAAAATCCATCCTTCGGAAGCAGAGGTTCCCACGGTAGGCAAGCCGCCGCCCGCGGTCACTGTGGAGTCTACCGTTATTCCCACCCGGATGGTTGGAAGCCCAAAGATCTCACCAGCTCCGGGCGCCCGCTTCCCCACTCCAACATGTGGTATCCCTCCCAGGCTTGCCGCTTGAGCTCGTGCGGCGCGTGCTCAATATAGGCCTCGGCATCGAAGATCATGGTGGCGCGCTGAGTGGCCCCGTAGCGCGGCCAACTCATCTCAGGGCGGCCGCCATGAATGAAGGCGGACCAGTGTTGCTGCATGGTGGCGGTAAGTTCTTCCATCTCCGCACGCGAGCCCCAATTGGTAAGGAAAGATGCGCGCGAGGAGTAAGGGTCACCGAATACATTGCCCAGCTCCATCGAATGCATGGCGCCGAGGCCCAGCCACTTGAGCACGGCAGAGGCGAAGTCGAAGCGATACATCCACGTTGGTGCCACCTGCGCATGGGCGGTAGCGATGCGGGTGGAAGGTGCCCAAAAGAGGGCGTCGGCAAGCAGGTGCGCAAAGTCCTCCCGGGCCACCGCGCCGTCATAGGCGGCGACGACTTCGGGGGCGTGCTGGGGATCGAAGGAAGCCAGGAGGCGCAAGGCGGCGCGCTCGCGGGAGCTTTGGCGCTGGAAGAGGAATTTACCAAAGCTAGCCTCGTCCGAGTTCGTGCCGATGAGCAGCGGAACCTGGTGCTGGTGCCCATTTTCAAAGGCAGCTATGGGGTGTTCCGGAATGAGCTCATCATCCACCGTGGGTGCGTAGCAGGAATTGAGGTGAATGAGCTCGCCGGCCCGCCACATCATGGATTGGCCCGAACGCACCAGATCGGCAAAGTTTTCCTGGCGCAGGTCCTCCACCGAGGTACGCCGGGGCAAGGCCATGCGGTGGACCAGCTCGCGCGCCCACAAGGTGGACTGGGCGCGGGAATGGATCATGGCAATCGGCGGGGACTGGGCAATGGCGCGGTGGAAGAGGCCCTCCGCGGCCGGGCTCGTCATGAGGGTGAGCACCGCCGCGCCGCCGGCCGATTCGCCCATGAGGGTGACGGAATCAGGATCACCGCCAAAGGCCGCGATATTGTCGCGCACCCACTGCAGCGCCAGGATCTGATCGGCCACCGCCGGGTTAGCGCTGCAGTCCCCGCCCAGGCTGCGCAGATCCAAGTAGCCCAGGGAATTGAGGCGGAAGTTAATGGATACGTAGACCACGTCCATGCGGGTGGCCAGCTCAAAACCGCGGAGCATGAGCATGTGGGACGAGCCCATAATGAAGCTGCCGCCGTGCAGGTAGACCACCACGGGAAGCTTCTCTTCAGTGCGCGGGCGCACGATGTCGAGGTGCAGGCAGTCCTCGGAGCCGATAATGCGATCGGTCCAGGAATACGTGGGCTGCGGGGCCGGTGGGCCGAACTGGCTGCAATCGCGCACACCCTCCCAGGCCGGTGCGGGCTGCGGCGCGCGGAAGCGGTTGTCCCCGGCGGTGGTATCACCAAACGGGATACCGCGCCAGGTAAGCACCGGCCCGGCGCTAATGGGGCGATCGGTGCGCAGGTCTTCCTCTATAACGCCGCGCACCCACCCGGAGGTAGTGCGCACGGTGAGCTCATCTGCCAGGGCGTTTTGGGCCTCTTCGTGCGCGCGGCGGGCGCGTTCGTGCGCTTGTTTCGCTTTAAGGCGCGCCGCCGCGGAAGACTCCTCCAGAGGGAAACCCTCGGAGTCGCGGTTGTTCTCGTGCGGCGTAACCATACCCACTAGCTTAGGTCGCTTGCACGCCCTCGGCGATCTCATTACGGCGCGGCGGCGCATTAATAGAGCCTTTACTATGCTGGGCGCAGATAAGTTTTAGCGAAAGAGAAGGACACATGGGCTTATTTACTAAAGACAAAAAGGACAACTCCACCGAGGTCGACACCGTCGATACCTATGACATCGATCCGGAAGATACCAACCGCTTTACCTCTGCCCTGCTCAATTCCCTGGACCGCGCAGTGGCCGTGCAGTCCGGTGTCATCATCAAGTACGTCGAGAACCTGAAGAAGCGCAATAAGGACGCGAGCCCGCAGCAGCTGCAGGAGCTCATTGACAAACACTTCCTCAATATCACCTCCGGCACGGGTGCGGCCGCGGGCGCTTCCGCTGCCATCCCAGGTGTTGGCTTGGTAACCGGCGCAGCTACCATCGCCGGCGAATCCGTGGTCTTTTTGGAGGCGACCGCGTGGTACATCTTGGCTTCGGCCTACCTGCATGGCGATGACATCAAGTCCCCCGAGCGCCGCCGCGCCCTTGTACTTTTGGTGCTGACCGGTTCGAAGGGCTCCGCTTTGGTGGATACCTTTGTGGGTGATCTCAATAGCGTGGCGGGCATGCGCTCGGCCGCTAGCCTGTCCCGTTTCTCCGGCCCGACGCTGTCTGGAATCAACGGCCGCCTGACCAAGCTTTTTACCAAGCAGATCACCAAGCGCCTGGAGTGGGCGTGGATCAGCAAGCTCATGCCCATGGGCATCGGCGCCGTGCTCGGCACTACCGCCAACCGCAAGCTGGCCAAGCAGGTCATCGAGCACGCCAGCGAGCAGCTTTCTCCCCTCACCCAAGCCTAGGGGTAGCCGGGAACCGATAAGTGGGGCAATTGATACCCCTAACATAGTGAGTTTAGGGGTATGACCCGTATCATGTAGGCAGACTCTTTGGCGAGTGACGCATGCGCTCGTGCAAAGGCCGCACTAAAGTCGAATAAACGACCATTTTAAAGCAGAGAAATGAGGCGAATACCTGCCGTGAGCACATCGAATATCTTCGGCCCCAATGCGTGGCTGATAGACGAGCAGTTCCAGCAGTACTCCAAGGACCCTAGCTCCGTAGATAAGGAGTGGCGCAACTACTTCGAAGCAAACGGCGCGCCCAAGTCTGAGGCACCTGCCAAGGAAGCCCCGAAGAAGCCGTCTAAGCCTGCCGCGAAGAAAACTGAGGGTACGACTACCGCCCGCAAGCAGGAGGCCCGCGAGACCAACGTGGATAAGTCCGTGGCCAAGGCGCAGGAAAAGTCCGCTAAGGCCAAGCAGTCCGTGAAGAAGTCCGAGTCCCCGCTCGACCGCATCGAAGACTACAAGGGCGGCGAGGAGCACCAGCTCAAGGGCATGTTCAAGGCCATTGCGAAGAACATGGAGGAATCCCTGGAGATTCCTACCGCTACCACCGTGCGCGATATGCCGGTCAAGCTCATGTGGGAAAACCGCTCCATGATCAATGACCACCTCAAGCGCACTCGCGGTGGCAAGATCTCCTTTACCCACATCATCGGCTACGCCATGGTTAAGGCCGTACAGCTGCACCCTGACATGAACGTGCGCTACGAGGAAAAGGATGGCAAGCCTTATGTCATCCAGCCGGAGCACATTAACCTGGGTCTGGCCATTGACCTGCCGCAGAAGGATGGCTCCCGCGCGTTGGTCGTCGCCGCCATCAAGGAGTGCGAGACCAAGTCCTTCTCCGAGTTTGTTGAGGCCTACGAGGACATCGTTACCCGTTCTCGCAAGAACAAGCTCACCATGGATGACTTCTCTGGTGTGACCATTAACCTCACCAACCCAGGCGGCATCGGCACCCGCCACTCCATCGCCCGCCTGACTAAGGGCGCCGGCTCCATCATCGGCGTGGGCTCTATGGATTACCCGGCCGAGTTCGCTGGCGCTTCCGCGGACCGCTTGGCAGACCTGGGCGTCGGCCGCCTGGTTACCCTGACCTCCACCTATGACCACCGCGTCATCCAGGGTGCAGAGTCCGGCGAGTTCTTGCGCACCATTGGCCAGCTGCTTGTCGACGGCGCCTTTTGGGACGACCTCTTCTCCTCCATGGGCGTGCCTTATGAGCCGTTCCGTTGGGCACAGGACGTGCCGAACTCCGGCGTGGACAAGAACACCCGCGTCATGCAGCTCATCGAGTCTTACCGCTCCCGCGGCCACCTGCTGGCCGATACCAACCCGCTGGGCTGGGTACAGCCGGGCCTGCCTAACCCGGACCACCGCGACCTCGACATCGCGACCCACGGCCTGACCATTTGGGATCTGGACCGCACCTTCAACGTCGGTGGCTTTGGTGGCAAGGAGCAGATGACCCTGCGCGAGGTGCTGTCCCGCCTGCGCGCCGCCTACACCCTGAAGGTCGGCTCCGAATACACCCACATCCTGGACCGCGATGAGCGCGGCTGGCTGCAGGACCGCCTGGAGGCAGGCATGCCGAAGCCGACCAACGCGGAGCAGAAGTACATCCTCCAAAAGGTCAATGCCGCAGAAGCATTCGAGAACTTCCTGCAGACCAAGTACGTGGGCCAGAAGCGCTTCTCCCTCGAGGGCGCCGAGACCCTCATCCCGCTGCTGGATTCCATCATCGATACCGCCGCCGGCCAGGATCTGGACGAGGTCGTCATCGGCATGCCGCACCGCGGCCGCCTCAACGTCCTGTTCAATATCGTGGGCAAGCCACTGGCCGATATCTTCGGCGAGTTCGACGGCAACTACAAGGGCGGCCAGCTCGGCGGCTCCGGTGACGTGAAGTACCACCTGGGCTCCGAGGGCCACCACCTGCAGATGTTTGGCGATGGCGAAATCAAGGTCACCCTCGCCGCCAACCCATCCCACCTTGAGGCCGTGGATCCGGTCATGGAGGGCATCGCCCGCGCTAAGCAGGACATCTTGGACAAGGGCCCAGAGGGCCACACCGTTGTTCCGGTCATGCTCCATGGCGATGCCTCCTTCACCGGCCTGGGCATTGTTCAGGAGACCATCAACCTGTCCCAGCTGCGCGGTTACACCAACGGCGGCACCGTCCACATCGTGGTCAACAACCAGGTGGGCTTCACCACCACCCCGGACTCCGGCCGTTCCACCCACTACGCCACCGACCTGGCCAAGGGCTTCGACTGCCCAGTCTTCCACGTCAACGGCGATGACCCAGAGGCAGTTGTCTGGGTAGGCCAGATGGCAGCCGAGTACCGCCGCCAGTTTGGCAAGGACGTCTTCATTGACCTCATGGTCTACCGCCTGCGCGGTCACAACGAGGCCGATGACCCGTCCATGACCCAGCCGGAGCTCTACTCCGTCATCGACGAGCACAAGGCAGTGCGCGAGCACTACACCAACGACCTCATCGGCCGTGGTGACCTTTCCGCTGAGGATGCCGAGGCAGCCGCTCGCGACTTCCACGACCAGATGGAATCCGTCTTTGCTGAGCACAAGGAAGCCGGCAAGGCTCGCCCGAAGGAGCAGACCGGCATCACCTCCTCCCAGGAGCTCACCCGCGGCCTGGATACCTCCATTACCGCCGAGGAGCTCGCCGAGCTGGGTGCCGCTTATGGCAACCCACCAGAGGACTTTGAGTACCACAAGCGCGTGGGCAAGGTAGCCAAGGAGCGCGAGAAGTCCTCCCGTGAGGGCGGCATCGACTGGGGCTGGGGCGAGCTCATCGCCTTCGGTTCCCTGGCCGGCGAGGGCAAGGTTGTCCGCCTGGCTGGTGAGGATTCCCGTCGCGGTACCTTCACCCAGCGCCACGCCGTCACCTTCGACCCGCGCAACGGCAACGAGTACAACCCGATGCACGCCATCGCCACCTCCAAGGGCAACGGCGGCAAGTTCATGGTTTATAACTCCGCGCTGACCGAGTTCGCCGGCATGGGCTTCGAGTACGGCTACACCGTGGGCAACCCAGACGCCCTCGTGGCATGGGAGGCACAGTTCGGTGACTTCGCCAACGGCGCCCAGACCATCATCGACGAGTACATCTCCTCCGGTGAGGCCAAGTGGGGCCAGCTGTCCAGCCTGGTGCTCCTCCTGCCACACGGCTACGAAGGCCAGGGCCCGGACCACTCCTCCGCCCGCATCGAGCGCTACCTGCAGCTGTGCGCTGAGGGCTCCATGACCGTGGCTCAGCCTTCCACCCCGGCTAACCACTTCCACCTCCTGCGCCGCCAGGCACTCGGTGAGATGAAGCGTCCGCTGGTCGTCTTCACCCCGAAGTCCATGCTGCGCAACAAGGCAGCTACCTCCGCCGTGGAAGACTTCACCGAGGTCAAGCGCTTCCAGTCCGTTATCAACGATCCGAACTTCGTTGATGTCAACGGCAAGAAGGTCGGCGATACCGACAAGGTCAAGACCATCATGCTGGTCTCCGGCAAGCTGTACTGGGATCTGGAGAAGAAGCGCGAGGCCGATGGCCGCGATGACATCGCCATTGTCCGCGTGGAGATGCTCCACCCGATTCCGTTCAACCGCCTGCGCGAGGCATTCGAGGCTTACCCGAACGCCACCCAGGTCCGCTTCGTTCAGGACGAGCCGGCCAACCAGGGCCCATGGCCGTTCTACAACGAGCACCTGCGCACCCTGATTCCGGATATGCCGGAGTTGGTTCGCGTTTCCCGCCGCGCACAGTCCTCGACTGCCACCGGTAACGCTAAGGTGCACCAGATTGAGCAGAAGAACCTGCTGGAAGAGGCCTTCGACATCTAGTCGCCTCTACCCCGTTTAAACCCCAGTGAGGACCTCCTCACTGGGGTTTATTCATGCCGACACCAGCATGGCGGATTCTAGTGGTCGTGGAAACACGTCTTATGTTTCGGTTGAGTTTATCAGTGCGGCCATTTTCTCGGCTGGTGTTTGAAAGCCCAGGGTTTTGCGGGGGCGGCGGTTGAGTTGCATGGCGACG
>NZ_MKXT01000007.1:0-103348 GCF_001913985.1 Corynebacterium sp. S5S1 | reverse complement strand
AAGATGCCCGAAAACAACATCCACAACGTGAAGCAGAAACCCTTCACACCCCCAACAAGCCCACCCGCGGAGTTGACAACCTATATAGGAACACCCCCTAAAGCAGGAGCAACTTGAGTGTTAGGCCGATCATGATGACGCCGATGCCGAAGTTGATCCAGCGCCATACCGTGGGCCGGGACAACACGTGGGAAAAACGCGCGGCACCGAAGCCGATAAACGGAAACCAAGAGAAGCTGGCACAGATTGCACCCACGGCGAAAAGCCAGCGTCCCGATTCGCCATATTGATTAGCAATGCTGCCGAGCATGACCACTACGTCCACGTAGGCGCCTGGGTTAAGCCACGTTAAGGCCAGGGCGGTCAATAGCGGCTTAACCCACGAAGGGGAGCGCTTGATCTCGACGCGAGCTGCGGTCTTGGTCGTGCTGCGTGCCTGAGAGCCATCGAAGGAAGCGACTTCCTGCGGAGATTTCGGCTCTGTCGATTCCACCTCGATGGCCTCGCCTTTGGTCTTGACCGCATCGCGGAAGCAGGTAAAGGTGAAATACGCCAGGTAAGCGGCGCCAACATATTTCAGAACCTTAAGGGCGTTGGGGAATTTTTCTACCAGGTACCCCACTCCGGCCGTGCCGGCGGTAATCAGGAGGACGTCGGAAAGCGCGCAGACGGCAATGATGAGGCCAATGTGGTCGCGGCGAATGCCGTACTTGAGCAGCATGGCATTTTGCGGGCCAACGGCCACGATGAGCGATAATCCCAGGAAGAAACCAGCAAGCACGATGGACATGCCTTCCAGTGTGAATTCTCGGCCTGAATTAGTCCAGTTAATGAATCTACAGTTGGTTTAGAATAGCTTCATGAACCCGGTGCACTTAGAAACATTGCTCGCCATCGTGGACGAAGGCAGCTTCGATGTCGCCGCTGCTGTACTCGGTATATCGCCGTCTGCGGTAAGCCAAAGAATTAAGGCCCTAGAATCGAGCACCGGTCGCGTGCTCCTTCGCCGTGCTACCCCGGTAACCGCCACGGAAGCGGGGGAGATCCTGGTTCAATCCGCACGCCGCATGGCGTTGGTGCAGGCGGAGACGGATGCCCGCCTAGGCCACCGCTTGGCCCGGGTCCCGCTCTCTGTCGCGGTGAACTCGGATTCTCTAGCGACATGGTTTCGTAGGGTGCTTAGCGATACCGCGCGGCAGGGTGATGTCGCCCTGCGCATCCGGATTGAGGATGAGGCCCGCACCTTAGCCATGCTGCGGCGGGGCGATGTGCTTGGCGCGGTAACGAGGGAAGCCACGCCGGTCTCGGGCTGCGAGTCTAGCTTTTTGGGTACGATGCGGTATTTCCCAGTCGCGGCACCACATATTGCAGAAAGCTTCCATAGTGGCCGCCTGACCTGGGAAACTATGCCCCTTGTAGGCTATGGGCCCAACGATCAAGTACTGGATGATGCGATGCGCGAGCGCTTCATTGATTCGGCCGTGGTGCGTGCACGGGTATCACAGATTCCCTCTTCCGAGGGCTACCTGGAGGCCGTTCGCGTTGGCCTGGGGTGGGGATTGTTGCCCCAGGCCCAAGCGCTGCCCCTATTGGCGGCAAAAGAGCTGGTGCTTCTCGACGACTCGCCGCTCGATATTGACCTTTATTGGCAGCGTTGGCGCTTGGAGTCAGAGGTTTTGAGCGAACTTACGCGTTCGGTAATCGAGGCTGCGGCCGATCTAGTGGCGACGTAGTACGCGTGCTCGCGCGGCGCGCCGTGGTGGGTACCACAAAAGTGCAGGCACGTCCCCTAAGTTGGAGCTATGAGCGATAAGCAGCAACCGGATAAAGCCACCCCGTTTGATGAGGATATGGACGTCCCTACCTACAACGCGAAGCCCGCTAGTAAGGATTCTGTCTCCGGCCAGGGAAAGTCGAAGCCTGGCCTCTTCGAGCGCGCCGGCCGCGCTGAGCCGCAGGAGATCAAGCCGTCCCAGGCGCAGCAGGACCACCCGGAAACCGAGGTACTGTCCTATTCCAGTGCTAATGAAGCTGCACGTCAGGACAGTGACGCCGGCGAGGAGACCGTAGCCTTCGCGCAACCGGAGTCCACCACGCCGGCTAGCGTGGAGCAGGAGACGGCACTTGCTACTGCCGACGCCCCCGTGGACAGTACCCTCGGCACCGAAACCGCAGAGGAGCGCGAGGCACGCCTACGGGCGGAACAAGAAGAAAAGGAAGGCTATCAACGCTATGGCCGCCGTGGCACCATCGATTTTGGTCTGCTATTCATTCGCATCGCACTGAGCGCCTACCTGATCATTGCCGGTGCAAAAACCTTTTTCGAGCTCGGTGATAGTCAGGGCTTGTCCGGTCTAGAGGGCGACTTTGCTAACTATGCCTGGGATACCGCACTATCCATTGCGGTTCCGACCATGCAGCTTATCGCTGGTGTATTCCTGTTGCTGGGTCTCATTACGCCTCTGGCTGCCATGCTCGGATTGGTAGTGACCGGCTTTACCGCTGTGCATGAACTAGCGCAGGCCGGCGCCGGCTTGGACGTCTTTAGCTGGCCAGATTCGGTCTGGCTTTCCTTGGTCCTCTTTGTCATCGCAGTAGGCCTGCAGTTTACTGGCCCGGGCTTTATTTCCCTAGACTTCAAGCGCTCCTGGGCACGCCGCCCGCTGGGCACCTCCTGGGTCTTTGTGCTTATCGGCGTAGCGATTCTCGTAGGACTCTGGTTCTTCGGTGCGGGAGTTAATCCGCTGAACTAATCGCCAGTAGATTATCCGTCGCACTCGCGGCGGATTTTCTTTTACCCCTTGCTTTCTCGAGTGGAAAGTATGATACTTTCTAAAGTGGAAAATAACGGAGAACCGAGGACGAAAGGGATGGCGACTATGGGTGACAGCGTGCACGAGGCACTGGCCTTCAATGAAGAAATGGAGCAGGACCAGGGCGCCAAGCGGAAGACTGGGCTTAATGCTTTGTTTGCTGCGGCGCTAGCGGGACTGTGGTTTGTCCTGAGTCAATTTGGGAAAGGCATGCCGCTGTGGTTATCCCTCGGAGTCATAATTGCCTGCCTGGGTGTAGGCCTCTGGGTAGGCGCTAAAAAGCGTGACGTGCGTGCAGGCTATAGACAAAATCCTTTTGACCAGCCGCAGCCGGATAAGAAATACTATTTCGGATTTTTTCTAATATTTGCCCCTACGTTTTTCCAGACCTTTCTCGAAGGGCATATGGTAATTGCGGGCATCGTATTCACGCTGTGGGGCTTGGGTGTGTTTTGGGCTCTCAATTCGGGAGCAATGGATATGTCCACGCGTGATCATGGAGATGACAAGCAGGCGAGCGGTGATGAGTGAGCTTGATCCAGTAATTCACCCGCTCAACCGATTTAAGATTTGTGCGGTGCTCAACGCGGCTGGGGCACTGGAAGGCGCCATCAACAAAGAGATGCGCTTTGCCGCGATTCGAGACAAGGTGAATCAATCCGATGCCACGCTGTCTAAGCAGCTAAGCGCACTGGAAAAAGAGGGATATGTCAGTCGCTTTCGTGAGTATGGATCCTCGCGCGGCAAGGACACGGTGTGGGTGATGCTCACGGCCAAAGGCAAGGCCGCATTCGATTCGCACCTTGCAGCGCTTAAGACGTTAGCAGGGCAGGAGTAGCGGTATTCGCGTTCCGGTTATTGTGCTGGGAGGCATAGAAAGCGGCTGCGAAAAGTGCGCCGGTCACTATGGTTAGCCACACGAAGTCATCCACCCAGAACTTCTGGTAGCGCTCCATGGCGTGGACATCAACTTGATCGCCCCACCACCACTTGGGAGGTACGGTCAGCAACATGCCTGTCCAGGCGAGGAGGACAGCAAGCAGGCTGCCCGCGGCCCATCCAGACGGCAACCAGGTCCAGGCGCGGTAAACAAGGACCGGGATGATGAGCGTGAGCCAGACCCAATGGTGCGACCAGGAAACAGGGGAGATGAGCAGGAGGGTGAGGGCGGTGACCATTTGGGCGTCGACAAGCAGATGCTCCTCGCACAGTCGCTTGGTAAGCCACGCCGCGAATGCAATAACCACGAGGGAGGCGGCGATCCACGCAATATTGATGGTCAGTCCATTTGCGTCCATGGCTTCCGTAGAGGAATACATGCGCTGAATGGCTCCTTTGATGGAACTATTGGACTGGTACTCGGTTGCGACGCCGAAGTCGCCGCCAGAGCCCATATCGAGCAATTTAGAGCTGAAGAACTCTACGAATGCGTCCCAGCGGAAGGCTGCGGCGAGGAGAGTGGCAGCGACTGCGGAAAGGAAAGCCGTGGCAATCTGCTTCCATTCCTTGCGCACGAGGAAATAGAGCAGCATCGCCAGTGGGGTAATTTTGATAGCGGCGGCCAAGCCAATCAAGACGCCTTGCGGCAGTAAGCGCTTACGCGGAACGAGGTCGAGGATAACCAGCGCCATCACCACGATATTGATCTGTGCAAAACCATTGTTGAGGTCAACCGGTTCGAAGCGCAAGGCAATGGCCCAAGCAATGGTGGTAATTGGCAAGAGAAAATCCGGCTTCTTTAGCACCGCCTTGAAGACAAAGTAGAGGCAGACAAGCAGGAGTAGATCGGACACGACGATCATGATGTCGCCCGCCATATCGTGGTCAATGCCGTCAAAGGCCGTGATCGGAACCATGACGAGCGCGCCAAAGGGCGGATAAATGAAGGGAAGTTCAATGTCCCCGGCCAGCATGGGCTCGCTATAGACAGAGCGATGCTCAAGGAAGGCCTTGACGCCTTCGCGGTAGATCACCATATCGATGGGGAAGTCCGTGATGCGGGTGTCCTGAACAACCTTCCGGGCGCCACAGAGGAGCCCCAGCAGAGCTAAGGCATAACGGAAAAATGGGGTGCGCGCGAGTTTCATCGCAGTACACTTTATGCGATCTCCAGGTAAACGGGCGTGCACCCCATCGAGGCACAGCAATTTAGCAGCTATCTCCTGCTAATTCACATAACCGTCAACCACGCGTACCGCGCCGCGGTCGGCAGAGGTTGCCATGGCCGCATACGCGCGCAGCGCCTTGGTGATCGGTCGGTTGCGGCTCACTGGAGTCCAGGGGTGCTCGCGCAGTTCTTGGGCGGCTCGGCGGCGCTCCAGCACGTCCTCGTCCACATCCAGGGTGAGTTGGCGCTCGTGGATGTCGATGGTGATGGTGTCGCCATTTTCGATGAGCCCGATAAGGCCCTGGTGGGCCGCCTCGGGGGAGATGTGGCCGATGGAAAGGCCGGAGGTGCCGCCGGAAAAGCGGCCGTCGGTAATCAGGGCGCATGCCTTGCCCAGCCCGGCGCCCTTGAGGAAAGAGGTTGGGTGGAGCATCTCCTGCATGCCAGGGCCGCCGGACGGGCCTTCATAGCGAATGACCACCACGTCGCCCGGCTGAACTTCCTTGTTCAGGATTATCGATACGGCCTCTTCCTGGGATTCGACCACACGAGCAGGTCCAGAGAAGGTCCACAGCTCTTCATCGACGCCCGCTGCCTTTACGATGGCCCCGTCGGGGGCCAGGTTTCCGCGCAGGACAACGAGGCCGCCGTCGGAAGAAAAGGCATGATCGGCGTCGTGAATGCAGCCATTAGCGGCGTCAGTATCGAGCTCGTCCCAGCGGTTGGATTGGGAAAATGGTTCGGTGGTGCGCACGCCGCCGGGGGCGGCGAGATAAAGCTCACGGGCCTCATCGGTGGCGTGCGGGTTGCGGATATCCCAATCATCGAGCCACTGCTCGGCGTTATCGTACAGCGCCGTATGCACCTTCAAGTTCAGGTGCCCGGCGCGGCGAAGTTCTCCCAAGATGGCGGGGATGCCGCCGGCGCGGTGGACATCCTCAATGTGGTAGGTGCCATTGGGCGCGACCTTGGACAGGCAAGGCACGCGGTAGGAGATGTCATTAATGTCATCGAGGGTGAAATCCACCTCGCCTTCCTGTGCGGCTGCAAGCGTGTGCAGGATGGTGTTGGTGGATCCGCCCATGGCCATGTCTAGCGCCATGGCGTTGGTGAAGGCTTCCTTGGTGGCGATATTGCGGGGGAGAACGGATTTGTCCTCCTCGCCGTAATAGCGGCGGCACATATCGACGATGGTGGAGCCGGCCTTTTCAAATAGGCTGCGCCGAGCCGTGTGGGTGGCCAAGGTGGTGCCGTTGCCGGGCAGCGCCAGGCCAAGGGCCTCTGTCAGGCAGTTCATCGAATTGGCGGTAAACATGCCAGAACAGGACCCGCAGGTGGGGCAGGCGGATTCCTCTACCTGGGACAAGCCTTCATCAGATACCGCGTCATTGGCGGAGGCGGTAATGGCAGTGATGAGGTCAGTGGGGGCGTGGGCTACGCCATCAACCACGACGGCTTTGCCGGCCTCCATCGGTCCGCCGGAGACGAAAATGGTGGGAATGTTCAGGCGCAGCGCCGCATTGAGCATGCCCGGGGTGATTTTATCGCAGTTGGAGATGCACACCAGGGCGTCGGCAGTGTGGGCATTGGCCATGTACTCGATGGAATCGGAGATGATTTCGCGCGAAGGCAGCGAGTAGAGCATGCCGCTGTGTCCCATGGCGATGCCATCATCGACAGCAATGGTATTGAATTCCTTCGGTACGCCGCCGGCCTCGCGTACGGCGTCGGCGACGATATCGCCAACGTTTTTAAGGTGTACGTGGCCGGGGACGAATTGGGTATAGGAGTTGGCAATGGCGACGATCGGCTTGCCAAAGTCATTTTCCTTGGTGCCGGTGGCCCGCCAGAGGGCGCGGGCTCCAGAGGCTTGGCGGCCGACGGTAGTTACTTTTGAACGCAGCGGGAACATGGTTTTCAGTCACCATTCCTTCAAGGATGTGGGGGAGTGTAGGCGGCGTATTTAGTTTTCGGCCGAAGGCTTGAGCTCGGGGTGGCGCTCGAGGTAGTCCTCATACTCTTCTTTGCTGAGGAGGACTTGTTGGCCGTCACGGTGGACAATTACCACCTTGTCATCTGCCGCTTCACGGCCCTGGGTAAGGGCGTCAGGGATGCGGCCGCGGGAGGCCTCCGAAAGTCGCGGGAGCGAGTTAAAGGTAACGCCGGGCAGGCTGTGCTCCGCGCCGGCCTTGGTGCGGGCGAAGGCGCGGGCGCGTTGGAAGCCGATTCCGGCAAAATCGTCCCATGCGATCTGGATATTTTTCCGGAATGCGTAAGAGATAGCGATTCCAGACTCGGAGACTTTGGTACGGGATTTTATGACCCACCACAATCCGAGGATGGGGATTATGAACAGCCATGCGAGGTATTTGGGGGCCCATCCGATGCTCAGCAGAGCAATGGCGGACAGGATGAGGATGCCCAAGATGTGGTCGCGGGATGGCTTGAAAACCTCTGCCTGGGTGGTGGACTGACGAGGTTTGTTGTCCTTAGGTGGTGGAGTCATAGTGTGCAAGCCTAATTCACTAAGGCCGGCAAGGGCGAACCTATTTTTCAGGCGTGTCCCACCAGGTGGGAATGCGATCTCAAAAGGGGGTAATCTCCACGAGTGTAATACCTATCAAGGTATAGTCATGCCCATGATCATTATTCGACTTCAGGTAGGACCAACGCGGTGGTGACCGCGACGCCTCATGACGTCGACGCATTTCGCCCCCGCAGACAGAAAAGCCCGCGGGGGCTTCGTTCATATCTGGAGCCGGTGCCAATGATGATCAGGACCACTAATAGACCATTTCAAGGAGCACATTAACCGTGGTTACGACAACTTCGCCCACGCCCGCTTCGGTGGCTGCAGCCTCACGCGCCCACGCTCCGGAGCGGATGAGTGGTGCCCACGCCATTGTCCGCACTCTCGAAGACTTGGGAACCGATCTCGTCTTCGGCATTCCAGGCGGTGCCGTGCTTCCTCTATACGATGCCTTGCACACCTCGACCAAGCTGCGCCATGTGCTCACCCGCCATGAACAGGGTGCCGGCCACGCCGCCGAAGGCTACGCCCAAGCTTCCGGCAAGGTAGGCGTATGCATTGCCACCTCCGGGCCGGGTGCGACCAACTTGGTGACAGCGCTTGCCGACGCCAACCTGGACTCCGTTCCCATCGTTGCCATCACCGGCCAGGTGGGTAGCAACCTCTTGGGAACCGATGCCTTCCAAGAGGCCGATATTCGCGGCGTGACGATGCCGATTACCAAGCACAACTACATCGTGACAGAACCGAGACAGATTCCAGCTGCCATTGCAGCCGCATTCCATCTGGCGTCTACGGGCCGTCCGGGGCCGGTCTTGGTGGATATCCCGAAGGACGTGCAAAACGGTGAATTGGAATATTCCTTCCCGGCTACGTTTGATCTGCCTGGATATAAACCGACGACCAAGCCACACCATCGCCAGATCGCGCAAGCGGTTGAGCTCATTGCACAGGCAGAAAAGCCGGTCATCTATGCCGGCGGCGGTGTCATCAAGGCCGAGGCGGCCAAGGAGCTGCGCGAGTTTGCGGAATTCTCCGGAATCCCTGTTGTTACTACGCTCATGGCCTTGGGGGCCTTCCCAGAATCTCATCCGCTCCACATGGGCATGCCGGGCATGCATGGCACCGTCCCTGCAGTTGCGGCCATGCAGCGAGCTGACCTGTTGATTACTATCGGCGCGCGATTTGATGATCGAGTAACCGGTGATACCTCCACTTTTGCCCCTGAGGCCCAGGTAATTCATGCTGATATTGACCCGGCTGAAATTGGGAAAATCCGCGACGTTGCCGTGCCAATCGTGGGTGATGCCCGCAACGTGTTGGCAGGTCTCTTAAAGGAGTACCGTAAGAACTCCGCGGTGAAATCTCCGGAAGTAGGCCCATGGCGGGATTACCTCGATGGGCTCAAGGAACGGTTCCCCCGTGGCTATGATCCCACTCCGGATGGGCAGCTCAATCCCCAATTTGTGTTGGAAAAGCTGAGTGAAACCGTAGGTCCTGAGGCTATTTACTGTGCCGGTGTGGGACAGCACCAGATGTGGTCGGCACAGTTCATTGATTTTGAGCATCCACGCTCTTGGATCAACTCCGGCGGTGCCGGAACCATGGGCTATGCCGTGCCGGCGGCCCTCGGCGCCAAGGCAGCGTGCCCGGATAAAGAAGTGTGGGCGATTGACGGTGACGGTTGCTTCCAAATGACCAACCAGGAGCTCACCACCGCGGCATTGGAGGGCTTTCCGTTTAAGGTTGCCGTCATTAATAACGGCAACCTCGGTATGGTCCGTCAGTGGCAGACACTGTTCTTTAATGAGAACTACTCCAATACCAAGCTGCGAGAACGAGATGTCTATACCCCAGACTTCGTCCGCTTGGCAGAGGCGCTGGGATGCGAGGCCATCCGAGTCACCTGTGAGGAAGAAGTAGTGCCGGCTATTGAACGGGCCCGCGCAATCAATGACCGCCCAGTGGTCCTTGACTTCATCGTTGGTGAGGATGCCCAGGTCTGGCCAATGATTGGCGGTGCGGCGTCCAACGAAGAAATTCAATATGCCCGTGGCTTGCGCCCGCTGTTTGATGACAATGAATCGGCAGCAGAAGCTCCTGCCGATATCGACGAGACTATCCAGGAGGTATAGGCATGGCACCCAGTGACGTTTCCCGGCATACTCTGTCGGTCCTGGTAGAAGACGTCGAAGGGATCCTGTCCCGTGTGACCGGCATGTTTTCCCGGCGTGGGTACAGCATTATTTCGCTGGTTTCTGCCCAGACGGAAAATCCAGGGATTAACCGGCTGACCATCGTGGTCGATGCGTCCGAAAGGATTATGGAGCAGGTAACCAAGCAGCTCAACAAGATTGTGCCGGTCATCAAGGTGGTGGAGCTCGAGCCGGACTCGACCGTGGCGCGTGCCCTGATGCTGGTCAAGGTGGCTGCGAATAACGCCAACCGGCCGCAGGTGGTCGATGCCGTTAATATCTTCCGTGCCCGCGTGGTAGACGTGGCACAAGAATCCGTGGTGGTGGAGGCTACCGGTACTCCTGGAAAGCTAGCGGCGCTTCTCGACGTCCTGGAGCCATTCGGTGTGCTCGAGCTGGTGCAGTCTGGTGACGTGGCCTTGGGGCGTGGTCCCAAGGCGATGGCACCCCCGCGAAATTAAATCCCACTATATGGTCACTGCGTCTCGCACGGTGGTATAGTGCTAGGTGGGACGTTAACTCATTGAACTTACAATCACTACAGAATTGAGGACTACGACATGGCTATTGAAACCTTCTACGACGATGATGCGGAGTCGCAAGGTAGCCGTTATTGGTTACGGCTCCCAGGGGCATGCACACTCGCAGAACCTGCGCGATTCCGGCGTCGAGGTTGTTATTGGTCTGCGTGAAGGTTCCAAGTCGGCGGCCAAGGCTGAGGAAGCAGGCTTTGCGGTCAAGACCGTTGCAGAGGCCGCCAAGTGGGCAGACGTAATCATGCTGCTGGCACCAGATACCTCTCAGAAGCAGATCTTTGAAGATGAAATTGCCCCCAACTTGGAAGACGGCAATGCGCTGCTGTTTGGGCACGGCTTGAATATCCACTTTAAGCTGATTGAACCGCAAGCCAATGTCACCGTTGGCATGGTTGCACCTAAGGGGCCTGGCCATCTGGTTCGCCGCCAGTTCGTTGATGGCAAGGGCGTTCCGTGCCTCATCGCTACCGAACAGGACCCTAAGGGCGAAGGCCACGATCTGACCCTGTCTTATGCAGCAGCCATCGGTGGTGCGCGTGCTGGCGTTATCCCGACGACCTTCGAAGCAGAGACGGTTACTGACCTCTTTGGCGAGCAGGCTGTCCTGTGCGGTGGCGTAGAGTTCCTGATTCGCGCCGGCTTCGAGGTTCTGACTGAGGCTGGATACGAGCCAGAAATGGCCTACTTTGAGGTGCTGCACGAGATGAAGCTCATCGTGGACCTGATGTTTGAGGGCGGCATCGCCAACATGAACTACTCGGTATCTGATACCGCCGAGTTTGGCGGCTACATTTCTGGCCCTCGCGTAATTGATGCTGATGCCAAGCAGCGCATGAAGGATATCTTGTCCGATATCCAGGACGGCACCTTCACCAAGCGCCTGCTGGCCAATATTGAGGGCGGCAACAAGGAGCTGGAGAGTCTGCGTGAGGAATTTGCGCAGCACGAAATTGAAAAGACCGGCACCAAGTTGCGCGATTTGATGAGCTGGGTCAAGAACCCGCTGGATGCTACTGCCTAGGAATAAAAGGCGGTGTCCGTAACGCACCCCACGGTGAACAGGCATGTTTACCGTGGGTTTAGCTTTATTTGCTTCAGGTAAAACTCCAGTGCGGGGAGTAGGATGAGGGCCATGGGTTTTACGACGCCAAGCTATGACCTCAAAGACCTCTTTGCACGAATTGATCGCGGGGATATCCAGTTACCTGACTTCCAGCGCAGCTATGCCTGGGATGAAGATCGTATCCGTTCTCTCATTGTCTCCGTGCTGCGCGGCTATCCCATCGGCGCGCTCATGGCTCTTAATACCCGAAACGAAAAGATGCGCTTCCGTCCCCGTGCCCTTGCGGGCGCACCTGAAACCGGCGTCGACCCCGGCTTGCTCCTTTTGGACGGGCAGCAGCGCCTGACCACCCTGTATCACTGCTTCAACGGCGAGGGCTTTGTAGACACCACTGACTTCCGCAAGAAGAAGATTCACCGCCGCTTCTTTATCGATATTCGCGCGGCCGTTCGCGGCGATCTAATGCCGGATGATGCCATCTTCGCGGTCAATCAAGACGGTAAGATTCGCTCGCACTTTGCACCAGCAATTGAGGGCGATGTCCTAACGCGCGAAGATGCACTAGAGAATATGTGCATTCCCGTGGCTTCTTTGCTCAGTGAAGACGGCGTCGGCATGCTTTTTGAACTTGCGGCGACCAAGCAGGAATACAGCGCGGAACTGGCTGCCTTTAATAATCGCATCATTCGACCATTGTCCGGCTATGACCTGCCAATGATTCGACTTTCCCGCGAGACGGAGAGAGCCGGAATAGGCTCGATTTTCGCTCAAGCGAACTCGGCCGGTTTGCAGATGGACGTATTCGATCTGCTAACTGCCGTCTTTGCCTCTGAGGACCCCAGCTTCCACTTGGCCGCTGATTGGCACGAAGTGGAAAAGGACCTGCGGAAGTCTCCAGCCTTGGACGGAATTGGCCGCACCGAGTTTCTCTCCGCAGTATCGCTTCTGGTCTCCGGTGAAAAGGGCTGTGCCGGTGGCCAGCGCGAGGATATTTTGAAATTGTCATTGGCGGAGTACAAGTCGGCAGCCAACGATCTGCGCATCACCTTCCGCGAGGTATCAGAGTTCTTGGCGCAGCGCTGCATCCTTAGCATGGATCAGGTTCCGTTTAATGAGCAGATTGTTCCCCTGGCAGTCATTATCGCCCGCTTGGCCAAGCGCGGGGGAGCGCTTTCTACCGAGCAGTCCTGGAACCGCATCAACCAATGGTTCTGGTGTGGCGTCTTTGGCGAGCTCTACGGCTCTTCTGCAGTACAACTGCGTGCAGCTCGCGACGTGGATGAGGTCACCGAATGGGTAGCCGGTGCAACGGATGAGGTGCCGAAGACCGTTACCGATGCCACCTTCCGTGAATCCCGTTTGCTTTCCGTAGATGACAAAGATGGCGTATGGCACGGACTCTATGCCCTCCTCATGGCGCGCGGCGCGAAGGACTGGCGCACCGGAAAAGCCTTTACCCGGCATACGTTTGAAGAGCTCAAGCCAGGCTTTTTCCCTGTGTTCCCGCTCAATTGGTGCAAGCGCCACGGCGTCGATCCCGTCTTGGCTGAGTCGGTGATGAACTACACCCCGATGGGCAAACGAACCGAGGTAGTGCTCGACGGTTTCGCCCCCAACCGCTACCTTCCCCGCGTTCAGTCCAAGTCCATCATGGAAGATGCGCAATTTGATGAGGTGCTAGCATCCCACGAAATGAACCTGGACTATCTGCGCGCATCCCAGCCGCGTGAATTCCTCGCAGACCGCCGTCGCCGGTTCTTGGACATCGTGGAATATGCTTTAGGCAAACCCGTTATCCGCGATGTGGATGAAGCAAACCTGTGTGGTGGAGAGGAAGGTCCGCAAGCTTTTGATCGCTAAATCTGTGCGCTTGGCCGCTACAGTGCTTGTTGCTTCCCTAGCGCTAGCAGCCTGTGGCACTCCGGTCACAGAATCCAAGCTGGTCAGGCGTGGTCTGTCCGATTTGGATGAGTCCGAAATCGATCTCAGCAAGGCCAAGGCGGAAAACCAAAACCGTCTTATTGATCCGAAATTTGATGGCAAGTTGGTCATTGTTAATGACCCCATTGGAATTGAAGCCAGTCGCCTATTTTTTGAAGATTCGGATTCGCTGGTCCTTTTTTCCCCGGATGATAAATCCATTCTTCGTGCAGCAACCTTGGCGGTAAACCAGCATTTGCCGGCGGTGCAGTATGACGATGCTAGGCGTTTGGAAATCCATAAGCTGCTCACGGACTTGGGAGTAAGTCGCCTGGTGGTAATCGGTGACGTGCCGTGGACGGAAACCTCTGGTGAATTCAGCGTGATCAAGGATCCAGGAACGCATAGGGCACTAGGGGAGTTCACGGCATTCCAGTATGGTTCCAAGGTGGTAGCCTCGCCGGAGCAGATGGTAAAGGATATTGCACGGCTGGATAAGACTCCCCATATGGAGCTGCGTCCTGCCTGGGTGCCGTATGAAGGCGAACTTGATGCTGGCGAGGAAAAGAATCAACCCATCCCAGCACAGTCCCGCAGGGACGGCCAGATGGCGCCAAATATCGTTGCCACTAAGGATAGCCCCATCGCAAACGTCATTACTGCGGCAGCCTACGGTGGAAGAGTTTTGGTCATGCCGACTGCCGATCCGCTAGCGGATAAGCACAGCATGGCTGCTGTAGCGGGCCTGGAGGACGGCGCCTTAGTAGCCTTGGGGCCGGAATTCGGTCGAGTGAAAGAATTTAAGACAAAAATCAAGCAGGGCACTCCTGACTGAACTACACTTCCTTGACACGCGGACAACCCGCGTGCACCGCATTTCACTTAAGCGAAGGAAGATATGTCGAAGCCGGTAGTCCTTATTGCCGATAAATTAGCCCAGTCCACGGTTACGGCCTTGGGGGACTCTGTTGAGGTCCGCTGGGTGGATGGGCCGAATCGCGCCGAGCTCCTTGCCGCGGTTCCGGAAGCCGAGGCTTTGCTGGTGCGCTCTGCCACAACCGTTGATGCAGAGGTATTGGAAGCGGCCACAAAGCTCAAAATTGTGGGCCGGGCCGGAGTAGGACTGGACAATGTCGATATTCCGGCAGCCACAGACAAGGGCATCATGGTGGTCAATGCGCCAACATCGAATATTCACTCTGCGTGTGAACAGGCCATCGCACTGCTCTTAGCGACGGCGCGCCAGGTACCAGCGGCCGACCGGTCCCTGCGCGAAGGGGAGTGGAAGCGCTCTTCTTTCAAGGGCGTAGAGGTCTACGGAAAGACCATCGGCATTGTTGGCTTTGGGCACATTGGCCAGCTTTTTGCCCAGCGTATGAAGTCCTTTGAGACGACCATTATCGCGCACGATCCCTATGCCAACCCAGCTCGCGCGGCAGCGTTGGGCGTGGAATTAGTTGAGCTAGAAGAGCTGATGTCGCGTTCGGATTTCGTGACCATTCACCTGCCAAAGACTCCGGAGACGGCCGGAATGTTTGATAGGGAACTTTTGGCCAAGGCGAAGCCAGGACAGATTCTCATTAACGCAGCGCGAGGAGGTTTGGTAGATGAAGCGGCTCTGGCTGAGTCTATCGAGTCGGGACATCATCGAGGTGCGGGCTTTGACGTTTATGCCACGGAACCGTGCACTGATTCTCCGCTCTTTAAGCTGCCGCAAGTCACCGTGTCCCCGCACCTAGGCGCCTCCACTGTAGAGGCCCAGGACCGTGCGGGAACCGATGTAGCGGAGTCTGTCTTGAAGGCGCTTGAAGGAGAGTTTGTGCCGGATGCGGTCAATGTCTCCGGTGGGGCAGTGAGAGAAGAGGTTGCTGGTTGGTTGGACCTCGCCCGCAAGCTAGGACTTACTGCTGGCCGCCTTTTGGGTCAGGCCCCCGTTGCCGTCGAGGTGGAGGCCTGTGGCGAGTTGTCTACCGAAGACGTGGAGGTGCTAGGACTTTCTGCCGTCCGAGGTCTGTTTAGCGGCGTGACTTCGGAGCCGGTGACCTTTGTCAATGCAATGCAGATCGCGAATAGTCGTGGGGTAGAGGTGGAGGTTTCTACTAATGCGGAGTCCAAGGGGCACCGCTCTTCCCTGCAGGTGAAGGTTATTGGTGCCGATGGCGAGATCTCCTCGCTCACCGGCGCACTTATCGGCATCGATGGAACCGAAAAGTTCATTCGCATCAACGGCCGCGGCGTAGATATGCGTGCTAGCGGCCGCAACCTCTTCTTCCGCTATGCGGATGCCCCAGGTGCATTGGGAACGGTAGGCACCAAGTTGGGGGCTGCGGGAATCAACATCGTGGCGGCCGCTCTTACACACGGTAAACAGGAATCTGATGCTGTGTTAATTCTGCGCGTGGAAGCCGAGGTGCCAGAGCATCTCATCGCCGAAATTAATGCGGCCTTGGGGGCTGAATGCGAACAGCTGAACATGGAAGCATAAGGCTGCGGACTATAACAGAATCTCAACCCGCGTGGTGCTAGGTAATTTCCTGCGCTACGCGGGTTTGTTTTGGTAAGGTAATTTCATATCCACTCTGTGAGAAAGGGATCTTACATAATGAAACTTGCGGTGATTGGCGGCGACGGAATTGGGCCAGAAGTGACGGCCGAAGCGCTCAAGGTGCTGCGAGCCGTTCGCTCCGATGTCGAGACTACCGAGTATGACCTCGGTGCGCGGCGTTATCTGCGCAATGGGGAGCTTCTCACGGACGCCGATGTGAAAAGCCTGCGCGAGCACGATGCGATCCTATTGGGAGCGATCGGCGCTCCAGGTGAGGTGCCACCAGGTGTGCTGGAGCGGGGACTGTTGCTTAAGATGCGGTTTGCGCTGGATCATCACGTGAACCTGCGCCCCTCCAGGCTCTATCCCACCGCTTCCTCGCCGCTCGCTGAACCGGGCGATATCGATTTCGTTGTGGTGCGCGAAGGTACCGAGGGTTTGTACTGTGGAAACGGCGGTACCTTGCGAGAGGGAACTGAGTACGAGGTGGCCAGCGAGGTATCGCAAAATACTCGTTTCGGCGTGGAGCGTGTAGTACGCGATGCGTTTGCGCGGGCAGCGCAGCGCCGTAAGCATCTGACCTTGGTGCACAAGACAAATGTCTTGGTCAATGCTGGTGGGTTGTGGCAGCGCACCGTTAATGAAGTCGCCGCCGAGTTTCCAGAGGTTCGGGTGGATTACCAGCATATTGATGCTGCGACTATTTATATGGTGACAGAGCCGGCGCGCTATGACGTTATTGTCACCGATAACCTTTTTGGAGACATTCTGACCGATTTGGCGGGCGCGGTAACTGGCGGTATTGGCCTTGCTGCCTCCGGAAACATCGATGCCTCTGGCACGAATCCTTCCATGTTCGAGCCGGTGCATGGTTCTGCGCCAGATATTGCGGGTAAGGGGATTGCAGACCCAACGGCGGCAATCTTGTCCGTCGCCATGCTTCTTCGTCACCTGGGTGATGAGTCTAATGCGCAGCGGATTGAGGATGTGGTGGCACAGGATGTTGCGCACCGCGATGCCGAACCAATAAAGACCGTTGAAGTCGGTGACCGGATCGCCAAGCTTCTCGTCACATAGAGGTGGGCCTCTTGTGCCAGGCGCTTGCCGACGCCCCGGGCGCCCAGCGTTTCCTGGTGTAGTCCGCAGTAGGGCCAGCAATGGCAATTAAAAGGTAAAGGAAATTTACTCAAATTAACTAATTAACACCGTATCCTTTGCACACATGTGAAGGTGGCTATTGAGTAGGATTACCGCTATGCGTTTAGGACGAATTGCACACCCAGAAGGAATCTGTTTCGCCATTATCGATGGGCCCAAAGACGCCCCAATGGAAGAGCTAGTAGCAAAGGAAATTGCCGGCACGCCCTTCACCCCACCGGAGCCGACCGGCCGCGAGTGGAAACTTAACGAGGTTCGCCTGTTGGCGCCGACCCTTCCCACCAAGGTGGTAGCGCTTGGACGCAACTATGCGGACCACGTTGCCGAGGTTTTCAAAAAGTCTGCTGATAGCCTGCCTCCCACTATTTTTATCAAGCCATCTACCGCGGTCATTGGCCCAGATGCCGCGATCAAGATCCCGGACTACGCCACCAACGTCGAGTAAAGACCACGTGTTGGGATACACCATCTGTAACGACGTTTCCTCCCGCGACCTGCAGTTCAAAGACGGTCAATGGGCTCGTGCCAAGGGCATTGACACCTTCTGCCCGCTCGGCCCGTGGATCGAAACCGATCTGGATAGCTTGAATCTAGACGATCAGAAGATTAATGCTTATCTGACGCACGAGGGTTCTCGCGAGCAAAAGCAGGATTCCAATACGGACCAGATGATCGTGAAGATGGGCGGAATTTTGGAGGAGATCTCCGCTGCCTACACCTTGCTGCCCGGCGATGTCATCACCACCGGGTCCCCAGCCGGCACCGCTCCTATGGTTCCAGGAGACACCATCGAAATCGAGATCCCAGGCCTCGGCACCCTGCGCAATTCCATTCACCGTGCATAACCCATGCCACCAAGAACACCGCGCCTACGTACCCACCTCCGAGGAAATAGAGGCACGCTACCAGAGTACTGAGCGGCTGTGGTCGGCCAATCCCAATGAGACCCTTGTCGATTATGCTGCGAAGCTGACCCCTGGCACGGCCCTTGATATCGGGTGTGGAGAAGGCGCGGATGCGCTCTGGCTAAAGAACCACGGCTGGGAGGTGTTGGGCATTGATTTCGCTCCGACTGCTGTGGCGCGCACCAACGCCCACGGCGTCGCAGCGCGGGGCACAACGTTTAATGACTTTAGCCATGAGCCCTTTGACTTGGTCAGCGTCCATTATGGTGGGGTAGGCGCCACGCCAAAAGAGGTGGAAGAGCTAGAGCGATTGGTGGCTCCAGGCGGAACACTGCTCTTTGTCCATCACGATATGGAGTCGGCAGAGGTAGCGATGCCGGAATGGTTAGCGGAAAACCTGCGCGAGCTGGAGACGGTCGAGCTAACTCGTCGTGAGCGTCACCTGACGGAAGGCGCGGGTGCGCACCACCAAAGCGATGTCGTGCTCGTCGCCAAGCGTGCAGCCTAGAGGCTGAGCGCCTTCAAAATGGTGCGCAGTTTAGCGGTGGTTTCTTCCAACTCCGCTTGGGCATCAGAATCGCCGACGATGCCTCCACCGGCCCAGGCGCGCGCCGATAGCCCATCGCCGGCCACTTCTGCGCAGCGGATGGCTACCATGTACTCGCCGTCGCCGGAGCTATCGCACCAGCCGACCGCTCCGGCATAGAATCCACGGTCCGTTTCTGCAGTCTCAATGAGGGCTTGGGCGGCCTCTGCAGGGGTGCCACAGATGGCTGGTGTGGGGTGTGCTGCCAGGGCAAGCTCAAGAGCAGTCAAGTCTTTATCCTTGAGCGTTCCGAAAATTGGCGTGCCAAGGTGCCACATCTCATTGGTGCTAATGAGCTGCGGGGTGTCCGGAATGTCTAGCCGCTCGCATAGCGGGCTAAGCACCCTGCGCAGGTGTTCCACTACGAAGGAGTGCTCGTGGAGATCCTTGGCAGAATGCAAGAGATCTTGACCTGCGATGTGGTCCTCAGCTGCTGCGGCGCGGCGCGGTGACGATCCGGCCAAGGGAAAGGCAGAAACGGTCGAGCCCTGACGCTTGACCAAAACCTCTGGAGAAGAACCAACCAGCATCGCGCCCGGCCGGCCAGCGGGGGAGAGATCAGCAATGAAGCCATCGCGGTTGGCGGAAAGATCGATAAGGCGCGCCGCCACGAGGCGTGGATCAATAGCCTCAGGGAATTCGATTTCTACGGCACGGGCCAAAACCACCTTTTCCAGCTTGGAGGTCTCGATCGTGCCGATGGCCGCCTCTACTCGGCGCAGGTGCTCTTCGGGTTCTGGATCGAATCCGACCACTCGGGAGTTCAGGCTCTTATTGCGGTAGTAGGCGTGCGGCTCCAAAGGGCCCTCTTCGCGGATGATGGCCTCCGGCACCGTTAGCGCGGCGGGTGTGTCAGAGTCGAACGGAATCGCACCGACGACCATGTCAATATCCTTGCTGCGAAGGGCGGAAATCGCCGCGTCGGTGTCATTGAAAGTGTGGCGCGCACCTTGGGTACGGACAGACCCCGTTGCTCGCGAGAGCAAAAAATCGGGGGCGGTGCTTGGTCTGTCTTCGTGCATGAAAATATAGCTTAATGCCTTGGGCTTTTCTTACAGAATTGGGTGTGCACTGGGCGTGTAAACAGTGAATTAAGTGAATGATGTGGTTAATTTTAACCTTGTGGCTAATGTTACTAAGTTTCTTCACTATTCCCTGTACCTGATCCTTGTTGGTGTGCTGGCTAGCGGGGCGTTGCTGAGCGCTTCTCCTGCCCGCGCTCAAGAAGCGCCTGCTCCTGCACCGGCTCCAGCGCCAGCGCCAGCACCGGCCCCAGCTCCGGCACCCGAAAACGCGAAGCCGGTTATTCCGCAGCCAGATGGATCCCACCTTGTTCCAGAAGGCGCTAAAGAATCTACCCCGGCGCCAGCAGGAAAAGGTAGCGGAGAAGACAACCCAGCACCTGCGCCTGAGGGTTCATCGCTGCCGGAGCCGGCGCCGCGGCCAGCGATGGTAGATACCAGCATTAATCCCAACCCCCCGTTTAAGCCGGGTTCCATACAGTCGCTCAATATGGAGCATGAAGGAAAGACCCGCAGGTATCTATTGCGTATTCCCAATAACTATTCGCCGGATAAGGCTGCGCCTGTTCTCTTCGGCTTCGGTGGGTGGGGAGATTCCCCGGAGAACTACTCCAGCTACGCGCGCATGCAGACCACCGAGGCCAATAACGAGGCCATCATCGTCTATCCAGAGGGATTTGAGCGAGCTTGGGAGGCAGCGCCCTATGCCAAGACCCGCGATGGGGAGGACATCCGCTTCATCAAGCGCATTCTTGACTCTGTGGACAAGGACTACCATGTTGACCGCAACCGCGTATACGCCATGGGCATGTCCAACGGCGGCGGCTTTACCTCTGTGCTCGGCTGCCACGCCCAAGATACCTTCGCCGCTGTAGCCATGGTCTCAGGTGCATTTTATAACCCGGTCGAGGTCAACTGTGCAGATGCGCCGATGA
This sequence comes from Corynebacterium sp. S5S1, assembly GCF_001913985.1. NCBI lineage: Bacteria > Bacillati > Actinomycetota > Actinomycetes > Mycobacteriales > Corynebacteriaceae > Corynebacterium > Corynebacterium sp. S5S1. The sequence continues at coordinate 83,033 of NZ_MKXT01000007.1, read as the reverse complement.
ATACCCTCATCATGCACGGCGTTAACGACAAGATGATGACCTATGAAGGCGGTGACCGGCACGAGGCTGGTTACTTGCCAGTGCGCACCGTGCTTGGTAGCTACCTGAAGCGCAATCGATGCGATATGACCTTCCAAGCCACTCCGGAGGCTGGCGGTTCCGAACGCCTGAGCTTCAACGGCTGCCAGAAGGATGTACAGCTGGTCAAGGTTCCACAGGACCACACCTGGTTCTGGCAGCCAGATACTCCACGGGTGGTCTGGGACTTCCTCTCGTCCAAGACCAGGGTATAAAACAGCGGTGCTTAGCCACGGATAAGGCCCAGAGGATATCTCCTCTGGGCCTAGTTTCATTGTTGGCTGCTAAAGAGCACTGTGCTAGTCGACGCGCGGCAGGTGGGTCGTAGCATCATCGGCAGGCTGCTGGGCTGGCGCCTTCTTCTTGCGGAAGAACTGGACATAGACCAACAGACCGATGCCGAGCACCAGCGCGAATGCGCCTAGTCCGGCTAAAAGGCCCGCCCAGAAGCTGCTTTTTGCCAGGGTAGCGGTATACGCAGCGGCATTAGTCAGTACATTCTCAGAGTCCCTGCCTTCCCCAGCGCCGGCATCCGGAACCTGCTGTGCACTAGCGGAGCCCGCAGCCTTGCCCTTAGTACGCTTAGTAGATTTTGCGTCCCGGGAGCCGGTGGACTTTTTGGCCGTCGAGTGGGAAGAACCGCTGGTGGAAGCAGAACGGTGCGAGCTTGTGCCAGTGGCCGCGCTTTTTCCGGTTTTCGCAGTGGAAGCAGAATCATTCACACGAGTAGCAGAGTGGTGGGTCGTAGCCCCAGAACCAGAACCAGACTTTCGCGGAGTACCAGAGGCTTGAGCTGAACCCGTGGAGGGCGTGTTATGCGGCGCTCTAACCTTCCCAGCGTCTTTTGCCGTGGTGCGGGAGGCCTGCTTGCGCTTGCCTGCGCTATCCTCGCCAGAGTCCTTGCCGCCTTGTTGCGGCTTACCACCTTCTAGGAACTTCTGACCCTCTTGCAGGGTCTTGTCGAGCTCTTTGTCCAAGCCAGCGATGGCTTTGTCTACGTCTTTAACGTCTTTTTCAAGTTGCTTGGGCTGGCTATGTGAGTCGCCTCCGTTGCCGGTAGCAGCGTCAGCATCGGTATAGTCCACGCCGCACAGTTCTGTCTCCGTGGCCTGCTCTCCGACGAGGAAACCGGCATGGAGGTGGTGTCGGGAGCCGTCGGGAAGCTCAAAGGTAAAGCTCACCGCGTAGGTTCCCGGCTCGGTAAACACAAAGGCCGGGTGGGAATGGGAATTGCCGGGGTAGTCCCAGGCAGAGCCATCGGCAGTATCCATAAGTACCTTGGGGCCACCAAGCTCCATCTGGTAGGCCACGATACGGCCATCCTCGGGGCCCCGTGCGATAGCCATGCTCAAAGTAGCGGTGTCTCCGGCGGCGAGGAGATCCTGAGATAGCTCTTGGGTATTAAAACCTAGCCAGGGGGCGTTGGGATCTTGCGTTTGCGGCAGTACCCAGCCTTCATCGGGCAGGGAACTATCGCTGAGCTCGGAAAGCGGCTGCTTAAGGTCATCAGATACCTCTATGGCAAAGGACTCAGAGTCATGCTCGATGCCCTTATCATCATCTTTGACCTTGAAGCTGAGAGCGCCGGAATCGCCGCTGAGCGCCATGTCCTGGTGTCCCTTGGTGATGAGGTCGAAATCGCTGGAAGTGCATGCTTCGGTGGATTCTTCTGCATATGCGGTGGCGGGCTCGAAGAGTTCTACCCCCGCTCCCGGAAGGGCGCTGAGGCTTATCAGTCCCGCGGCGCCGAGGGCCACCGCGGTGCGGCAGACAGGTTTCATGAGGAGACGGATTCCTTTCGTGGGGTGGGGTGTGGGGCGTCGGAAAGCGAGGCACCTGCGTGCTTGCGGGCGCCGAGAAGTGGATGGATGGCCCATACAACCAAGAAAATGGCGGTGAGGGTGAGCACGATGGTGGCGCCGGCCGGAAGATCAATGGCCCATGCCAGGTAGATGCCGAGGAAGCTGGACAGCGCGCCGATGAGGGCGGAAAGCCACATCATGGTCGTTAGATTTGTGCTAAGCAGGCGTGCCGTCGCGGGCGGAGTGATGAGCAGCGCGAGGACCAAGATATTGCCGATGGTGCTCACGGAAATGACCACTGCGGCCGTGACACACAGGTACAAAATGATGTCCAAAACAAAGACAGGCAAGCCCATTGCGCGGGCAGTTTCCCGGTCCAAGCACGTGGCGTTGAGCTGGGGTCCAAAGGCTATAACGATGGCGACAACTACGGCGCATACGCAGCCCGCGACGATAATATCGGTGCGGGAAACGCCGGTGAGTGAGCCGAAGAGGAAGCTTGTCAGCGAGGCACTATAACCATCGGTGCGCGAGATTATCACCATGCCCAAAGCGAAAGCAGCGGCGAAGAAGATACCGATGATGGAATCCGCTCGCACGTGGCGACGCTGCGAAAAGGCGGCGATGAGCAAGGCCACAACTGCACCGGCGACTGCGCCACCCACGAGCACCGAGGCTTGCAGGGCGAAGGCTATGGCTAGGCCCGGGAATACGGCGTGGGAGACGGCGTCGCCAATAAAAGCCATGCCGCGTAGCACGACATAGCAGCCGATGACGCCGCATACGATGGCCGCAAGCAAGGAGATGCCTACCGCGCGGGCGAGAAAGTCAAGGTGGGGATTGACCAGGTCGCGCAGGAAATCGAGGAAGGAAATTTCTATCATGCGGTGACTCCAATGGCAGAAAGCAAAGGGGAACCGGCACGCACGCCAAAGGTTTTTGTCCACGGGTCCGTCTGTTGAAGAAGGTGCGAGGCGGAATCATCGGCTACCACGGTGCCGTTAAAGAGAATGAGGCGGTGGCAAGAATGTGCGGCTTCAGAAAGGTTATGAGTGGACATAATGATGGATGTGCCGCGGTGGGAAAGCTCTTCAAAAAGCTCGAGGAGCGATTCGGTATTGGGCGCATCTAGTCCGGTAAAGGGCTCATCGAGCAACAGCACGTGTGGTTGTGTGGAGAGGGCCCGGGCGATGAGTACGCGTTGGCGTTGACCACCGGAGAGTTCTTCGATGGGGCGGGTAGAAAGTTCTTCCATGTTCACCAAACGAAGCGCCTCTGCTGCTGCGGCATGATCCTTAGCGCGCGGTCGCTTCAGCCAGCCGATAAGGCCGGTGCGGCCGCTGAGCACGGTGCGATAGACATTGATGGGAAAGCCCCATTCCACTTCGTGACGCTGGGGAACATACCCCACGGTGCCGGAGATGCTCCGAGTTCCGGAGGAAGGGATAAGCCCTAAAATGGCGCGCATGAGGGTGGTCTTACCAGCACCATTGGGCCCGAGGAGCCCGATGAATTCGCCGGGGTGGACCTCTAGATTGGCAGCGGTGATAACGCTGCGGTGCGAGAGCGAGACGTTTAGATCAGCAACGGAAATGAGCGGTTTAGCCACGGCTATCGCCCCGCTTGGCTGAACGCAGGGCGAGCCCTAGGGCCAGCAGTAGCACTACGGCGCCAACGCCGGCGAGGACAAAGACCCAGGTGGGAATAGAGGAGCCTGCGGTCTGAGCGTTGTCTGGATTCCAGATAGTGTCTTGGGCCGCTTGGACGTCGGCATCATCGCCCACGGCGAAGGTGAGTACGCCATCGGTGCTGAACTCGGCGCCGTCCTTGGTCTTGCCCTTCACCCTGATGCCTACCTGATGGGTGCCTGGCTCCGTAAACGTCCAGTTGGCGTGGGTGTGGGTATTGAGGTCTACCCAGAAGTCCTCGTCGCTCTTCTGCGCGGTGGACCACAAGAGCTGTGGCGCTTCAAAGCCGCCGTTTTGTAAGAAGAGGGAGAAATCGCCCGGCCCGGAGTGGCCGAGGAATTCCATGGTGATGCCGCGGTCGGCGGCGTCGACAAGGGAGGGCGCCTGGGTATTCCAGCCCAGCCAGGGAACGCCGACTTGCTCGGTTTGGGGAACCACCCAGACCTTATCGCCGGACTCAGCTCCAACGAAGCCAAAGTCATCCGTATCGGGAAGGGCTTGCTGTGCTTTATCGCCCACGGAAAACACGAGGTCGTCCAAGTGACGCCAGACTGGCTTATCGCCGGCATCATCGCGGGCCATAAGCTCAGAATCCGTGCCATCAAGCAGGGCACCAACGTCTACGTGACCGGTGTCGATGACCTTTTCTTCGCCCTGGGGGGCAACGTGTTCATCGGCACCGACCACCTGGGCGAGGTCGCCCGCCCAAGCAGGGCTGGTAGAAAGTGCCAGACCTGCAGTAAGGACGCAGGCGGCGGTGCGGGTGGCGGTACGAGTAGCGAATTTAAGCATTTTTATCTCCATGGGTGGGGTTGGGGTTCAGACAACGCTGCAGGGAATCAGCGTTAAATTTCATGAGGTCGATGTAGGAGCTGACGGTGTCATCGAACGTGTCGCCGTAGATGGGGCACAGCTCCACGCCTTGCTCCGCGGCAGCCTGCTCCAGGGTCTCGGCGCTTGCCTGCTGTACAGGTTCGACGAAGACGGCGGGCAGGTGGAGGTTTTCCAATGTGCGGCGCAAGGCGATGACTTCTCGCGGGGAGGGCTCGATGGCCGGATTGGGGGTGACAAAGCCCGCCACAGAAATGTCATATCCTTGCTCCAGGTAGGCGTAGCCGTGGTGGGTGGTCACAAGGTGCAGGTTTTCTTGAGGAATGGAAGAAATGGCGTGCTCTACGTAGGAATCCGTATCCCGCAGGCGCTTGGTGTAGGCCTGCGCTCGCTGGTGATAAGAGGCACCATGAGAGGGATCTGCCTGCGCCAATTCCTCGGCAATAACATCGACGTAGGCGATGGCATTGTCCACGTTGTGCCACAGGTGAGGGTCCACCTCGCCGTGAATGTGCTTTCCTAGTACGGCCTGCGGCAGGAGGTAGGTATCCTCGCCTGGCGTGCCCAGGAAGCGGTAGGCCGGATCCGGCGGGATGGGCTGCAGAACCGAAGAGGGGATTGACACCACGGTGGTGGCAGGGTCGAAGCGCTTGTCCTGATCGCGCAGGTCAATGCGTCGCTTGGCTAGGTCTCCTGCAATATCCAGGTGTCCGGAATCTATCACTTGCATGCCTTTAGGCGGGTTTACTCCCACGGCCACAGTGAGGTGTTGAACCTCGGTGCCCTCTGCTTGGAACCCGAGGTCGTAGATTCCCGGCTGGGAAAATCCCCAAGACACGTGCGTGTGGGCGTTGTCCGGCAAGGTCACTGAGTCTTTTCCATCGATGCCATCGGCTGAGTTAAAAAGGACCTCCGGGGTGCCGAAGGTAGAGACCACATAGGCCGCGACGTTACCTGGCCCATCGGCAGAGACCATGCGGAAGTCTACTCCGGAAGAGCGCTGCTGTGCGCCGCTGATGCGCAGGCCCAGCCAAATTGCCTCGAGCGAGACATCTTCTACCAGCGGCACCAGAGTGGCACCGCGGGTGGAGGCAGCATCAGCGACTTCCACCACGGGGGCATCGGTGGATTCGTGCAGCGTATCGATGAGAGACTGTGGCTCCAGCAAGTAGCCATTGCTCAGCGCCAAATCGGCATTGGCAACATCGCGCACCGTGCGCAGCGTTGGCTCAAAGGTATGCGGATCTTTTCCGCTGGGGATAAGGCTTTGTACCCGGGCATCTTCTCCCGCGACGTTGCGCGCAAGATCCGCGAGGATCGGGGTGGTGGCCACCACGGCGAATTTTTCTCCGCTTCCGGTATCCAACGCAGCCGAAGTGGCACAACCAGTGGCCAGCAGGCAGGAGCCCAGCAGCGCGCCTATGGTCCGAAGCCTGCGTCTATGGGAAAGCGCACGCGCCATTAGTCCGCTGCCTTAGCTACAGCTAGACGGGCAATGCCTAGGCCGAGGAAGAGCATGCCCAAGCCCAACGCTCCGATGCCGAAGGGAACAATAGGAGTCCCCGTATTGGCTAAAGAACCGCCCTTGCTGTGTGCCTGCCCGGACTGGCCAGTGTTTGATCCGGTACTTGCGGTAGAGCCACCAGCGCTTGCCGACGCCCCACCTGCCGCAGCACCATGCCCGCAGTCGCCGCCCTCCGGATTTACCGCAGCGCCCAAGTCGAAGTGCCCGTTGTCAAAGGCTTCAGCCGGCTTGTCGCCGCCGACCACGAAGTGAAGTGTCGCTTCACCGGCAACTTGCTTGCCCTCATTGGTCTTGGCCACCTGGCGGATGGTGACGTCATAGGTGCCCTGCGCACCAAAGACCCAGTTGGGGTGCACGTGCGTATTGGGGGCAATCGAATAGGTACCCTCCGCCGCATCTGCATTGCCGCGGAACCACTCATCGCCCACGATCTTTCCCAGCCCGCCTTGGGAGTAGACCATCATCGGGCCGGGTCCCTTGAAGCCTGCTAACTCCCAGGTGACATCGCCAGGGATATTCTCGCGCATGGTCGGACTTTGGGTATTTGCGCCGAGCCACGGCACACCATCGACCTGGGTAGAACCAATCATCCACGCCTGACCAGCTGGCACCGGACCTACCTCTTGCGGCAGATCGACGCTGGATTTATCGGAGAGATAAAAGGTAGCGCCATCAGCATCGCGCCACTGGGAAGGGGAGACCGTATCGTCCTTGATTTGCGGCGTCATACCCGGGGTGCACTCTTCGTCCCCGGAGGCGCCGGACTTATCGGCAGCTGCAGCGCCGCCCTTGTCTGCTGACCGTTGGGCGCTCGAGGCTTCTTGGTCATTGTTTACCTCGCCCGTGTCAGCCGATCGATCCGCTGTGGACGCATCGCCGCCGTCGCCCACATCCCAGGTGTAGGTCACAGCATTGCTGGTTTCGCCGTTGGAGTGGGCTCGCACCGTCATGGTGTAGGTGCCGGCCTCGCTAAAGGCCCAGTTGACGTGCCGGTGGGCTGGATTGGGTTGGTTGATGACCTCACCGCTGGTGAGCTCCATTGAACCGGAATCTGTAACCGTCTTGACATCGCCAAAGCCGCTGGTTTCAAAAACATACACTGAACCAGGTCCAGAGACTTCGGCGAATTCTAGGTCAACGTTGTCAAAGCCGCCATCGCGTGCAGGCTGGGTATCCCAGCCCGGCCAAATGATGCGCTGATCTTGCGTCTGCGGCAGGAAGTAGGTGGGCTGGCCTATCTCCGGCACGGCCTCGGTGGCATCCGACCAGGCATCCTCGACAACCTTGAGCACCACATCATCGCCGGAGCGTGGCACGCCCGATCCAGTGATGTCTTCCTTCATTGACAGATGTAGCTGACCATCTGGGGCCGTGACATAGAAGGCGTCTACATGCCCAGAGTCGAAGACCTCATCAAAGGCAAGTGCCGCGGCGGGGGAGAAGAAGGCCAATGCTGTGGCAAAGACGGCGGCAAATACCTGAATAAATCGGCGCCGCAGCGGGACGCGCTGGGAGGCAAAAGATGGTGAATAGTGCATTGTGGTTTCCCGTCTAGTTGGTGGGGTAGAAGAGGCTTAAAAGTTGAAGCCGAAGCGCTTGCGGATGAGGTCCTCGTTATCTCGGAAAAAGTTATAAAAGGCCTTGAAAATCACCACGAGGACCGCTGGTAGGACCAAACTCCACGGGCTAAACGAGGACCCTGTAGGCTCTTCTGGCCGGCCGGGGTGGGCTGGTGCGTCCGGGGTATCTGGGGCGGACGGTTGCGTGGAAGGCTCCTGGGAAGGCTCCGCTGAAGGCTTATCTGTTGGACTTTCGCTGGGCTCTCCGCTCCCAGCCGTGCCCGGCGCGCGGAAGGAACAGGAATCCAATGTCTTATCGCCTACGGCAAAGGTGAGGGTTTGGGGCGCGGACTTTAGTTCCTTGCCGTCCGTGCCCGTGGCCGTATAAGTAGCCTCAAAGGTATACAAGCCAGGCTTGGAAAAGGCCCAGTGCGTATGGGTATGGGCCGGAAAGTTGGTTTCGATGGTGTAGTCCTTAGCCGCAGAATTGGCGAGGACCGAAAAACCTTTGCCATGGGTGCCATCGATAAATGCGCCCCATTCGGCACCGTCCGGCGTGGAGGTGGGCTTCAAGTTGAGGTTGACGGCATTGTCCTTGGTTAAGGAATAGTTCAGATCTTGGGTGTTATAGCCTGGCCAAATGATGTTTTGGTCCTGGGTTTGTGGCAGGTGATAGAAGCGCTCACCAGGCTTTCCTAGGAAGTCGAACTCTTTGCCTGCGAGCTTCTTATTGCGCGGGGTGAGTGCATTATCGTGTACGCCGAGCACCACGTCATCGAGTTTGCGGTCAACAGATTTCTTGTCCACCTGTGCCGTGTCATCGCGCAGAACCGTTGCAAAGCCTCCCTCGGCAGGCTGGGCCTTGATGTCTACATGACCACGGTCTAGTAGGTACTTTTCGCTGCAGTGTGCATTGCCGGCTTGCGGTTCTTCGGTGCCTGGCTGCGGCGCGGAAGACGGAGTGTCTTCCTTGCCTGGGGTAGCCTCCGGTTCCTCATTGGAAGTGGAGAACCTCCCACTGACTTCATAGTTTTCACCAAAAGCAAAAGACTCCGTAATAACGCTGCTAGCGTGTCCGGCCTTAACAGTGGAATGGGGGAAGAGGTTAACCTTGGCAAAATAGCCTTCGAAGTACTCGCCCTCATCAAAGGCGACCTCGCCGTGGCCGTTAGTAATAGGGGTTTCCAGATCCACGGTGGGGTATTTAGCCCCCTTCGTGTCATAGAGCCCGCCGGTGAGAAGGCCATTGAAGTTTTTATCCTCGGTATCCACCACAATCTTGGTGCCCCCATTGCCCTGCTTGCGCATGCGGATGGTGTAGCCGAGCTCCTTTAGCTCGGTTTCCTCGGTGGGGGCAAGCTGGCGCGGCTGGGAGGTTTCCTGCCACGTATCAGCGGCGGCAGAAGAATCGGTGTGGCTGGATTTGCCGGGTTGGAAGTCAAGGGGCTGGGATATCCAGCGTGGGGAATCGCCCTCAGGGGTAAAGACGGCCTGTACCTGGGAAGGTTCGGGGCCCATATATTCGTCCCACTGAGCATGCCCGTCCTTAACGGGAAGGTCGGTGAGGAAGTAGCCGTCGATAAGCAGCGTGAGGGTGCCTTGTGCCTTGTTCTTGGCGTCGAAGGAAATGGTGGTGAGCTTGTCGTCACCGTCTTTTTCGGGATTGGACTTGGGGGCCATGCGCAGGCTGTAGCCAGCAGTAGCGGCGTTGCCAGCCGCGGACTGTGCGAAGCGCTCCTTGAGGCTCGGCGTTTTTTCCTTTTTGGGCTTTTGCCCGCCTACTTGGATGGTGGTGGTCTGTGGCTCATTGGCTATGAGCTTGCCGTCCTTTCCGCGCGCACTGGTGCGGTAGGTCAGGCGGTATCGTCCTGGCTTGGTAAACAGAGTGGAGTTGTGCGTATGTGTGCCGGCAACAATGTAGGCAGAGTGCGGCGAATCCGGGAAGGAACCGAGCATGCGGTGCAGCTGGGTGCCTGCCTCATCATCTTTATTGGTAAAAAGCTCCACCTCGCCGGGGCCATCGACGCTGAGCAAGTCAAGGAAGGCTACGCCGTCACGGAATTTGTCCGTGGGCAGCGAAGCATCTGCGCCAAAGCCCAGCCAAATGGGCGAAGTATTACCGGATACCTGGTGCGGCGCTGTGTAATAAGTCGTGCCAGGGGCCCCAATGTAGTCTTGGGTCCCGTTTGCCGGAAGCGTATAGAGATACTGGTTGCTGTTATCCGTAGCGCTGTAGCCCTTGCCCACCCAGGCAACAGTGTCTGCAATCGGGGGCTCTTGACCACCAAACTCGGACTTTAGGACGAAATCGTTGTTCTCCCAGAAAGACTTGGGGGAGTCAACGTGGGTATTGGTAGCGATGTGCTTGCCATCATCGGGGCCTGCGACAGCCGTGGCGGGAGTGATAAGTGCCAAAGTGCTCAGCGTGGCAAGGAAACGGATGCGTGGGGAAGCCACAGTTGGGAAGGCCTTTCTACAGTTCTCACAAGTTCACCAGAAACTATAGAAAATGATTCTCATAACCTGTTAGCCGTAATGGAAGTCAGTTTCATTGACCTGTGGTTTTGTAGTGAAACTCGTTTCCAATTACCCCAATTTGCGTGTAGGAATAGACTGCAAACCGCTAGGCGCCGGGCAGGTTTTAAGGGCGCTTGGGCTGGTGCGGACTGGAATCGGCGGCTCCACTACGATGGTTGGCATGACTGAAGTACGCGTTAGATTCTGTCCATCCCCAACCGGCACACCGCACGTAGGCATGGTGCGCACCGCACTATTCAACTGGGCCTATGCCCGCCATACCGGTGGCAAGCTGGTATTTCGCATCGAGGACACCGATGCCGCCCGTGACTCTGAAGAGTCCTACCAGGCCATCATTGATTCCCTGACCTGGCTTGGGCTGGGCTGGGATGAAGGCATCGATGTCGGTGGCCCGCACGAGCCTTACCGTCAGTCCCAGCGCATGGACATCTACAAGGAAGTTTTGGACAAACTCATCGAAGGTGGCTTTGTCTACCCGGCATATTCCACTGCCCAAGAGGTAGAGGAGCGCCACAAGGCGGCCGGCCGTGACCCGAAGCTGGGCTATGACAACTTTGACCGCGATCTCACCCAGGAGCAGATCGATGCTTTTGAGGCCGAAGGTCGCAAGCCTGTCTGGCGCCTGCGCATGCCGGAGCAGGACTGGACCTGGACTGATCTGGTGCGCGGGGAAATGACCTTCAAATCTGAAACCCAGCCAGATTATGTGGTGGCTCGCTCCAATGGTGCGCCGCTCTATACCCTGGTTAACCCGGTTGATGACGCCCTGATGCGTATCACCCACGTGTTGCGTGGTGAGGACCTGCTGTCTTCTACTCCGCGTCAGCTCGCGCTTTACGACGCCCTTAAGAAGATTGGCGTTGCCGAGTTCACCCCAGAGTTTGGCCACCTACCCTTCGTGATGGGCGAGGGCAATAAGAAGCTGTCTAAGCGCGACCCGCAGTCCAACCTGTTTAACCACCGCGATAACGGCATCATCCCGGAGGGCATGCTCAACTACCTGTCCCTGTTGGGCTGGTCCCTGTCCGCGGACCAGGACATCTTCAGCATGGATGACTTGGTAGAAAACTTCGACGTCCACGACGTGCTGGGTAATCCCGCACGCTTTGACCAGAAGAAGCTCGAGGCTATCAACGCGGATCACATCCGCCAGCTAGACCCAGAAGAGTTTGCCTTCCGTCTGCGCAACTACCTGACCGAATACACGGATTTCCCGGCCGACTATGACGGCGAGAAATTCGCTTTCGCCGCAGATCTTGTGCAGACCCGTATCAAGACCCTGTCTGATGCCTATGGGCTCATGAGCTTCTTGGTCACCCCGGATGCCGACCTAAAGCTCGATGAGAAGGCGGCGAAGAAGAACCTCAAGGAAGAGGCCATTCAGCCACTCGAGGTCGGCATCGAGACTCTCGAGGGCATTGCGGAGTGGAAGACCGAGAATATTGAGGCGGCACTATCCAAGGCGCTTATTGAAGACCTTGAGTTGAAGCCCCGTAAGGCTTACGGCGCACTGCGCGTAGCTATTTCCGGCGCCCAGGTTTCCCCACCGCTCTTTGAGTCCATGGAGCTGCTGGGTAAGGAGTCCACCCTGGCCCGCCTTCGTGCGGCCCGTGAAGTGACTCCTTATGTGCCGGCGGCACAGTAGGGGGAGCGCCTCCCGTAAGGCGGCGACAGATATCTAATCCCGCCCTTCGATGCGGCGAATGACGGCTAAACTACAGCGCTGTCATTCGCCGCATTTTTATTAACCATTCTACTGGCCTGAAAATGCGTCGTGCGCTGGCGATTTGGCAGTTTGCGCGATGATCATTATAGTTATTACACGTTGCAGCGAGCAAGGGAGAACAGCCGAAAGGCAGTAAGCTTCCAACGCAAGTTAGCAAATGGCCTATGGTGTAATTGGCAACACAGCGGTTTCTGGTACCGCCATTCTAGGTTCGAGTCCTGGTAGGCCAGCAGTGAAAATGCTTTAAACGGCAGGCTCACTAGTTCTATGCCCCGTTCGTCTAGCGGCCTAGGACGCCGGCCTCTCACGCCGGTAACACGGGTTCAAATCCCGTACGGGGTACAAAGACCTCCAACCTAAAGGTTGGAGGATTTTTCATATCCGGGGCAATGTCTTTTTCTAGCGACAGTCTGGGGCGCGACCACGGCGCAAGCAAAACTGGTTATAACCTACCCCCAGACCATTGGGCTCGTCCGTGCAGTCAGCCGCGTCCTGCCAATGGAACCAGGGTTAAGACCACCGCGAAGTTGCGCAAAACCCTTCCTGTCCTGCACGTGCAGGCATAGACTGCAAGTACAGCAGAAAAAAGACAGAAAGGAGAGCGGGTGACAGAAAGCGAAACGCACCACAGCCAAGGCGCACAGCCCGAAAGCACAGCCAGGTAGTAACGCTATAATCCACAACTTCCTTCCCACCAACGTTTGCATGAAGTATAGGAGCCTGCAGCATATGCACTTCGACGCACAGCGCCATCCCGAGTCCTACTAGCACAGCGTTCTCGGCCACGGACTATCCACAGATTGCTTGCGGAATAACCACTGATTCGATCCGCACCTCGGCCACGAAGAACCCTCACTGCAGTACCGGACTCGGGAATTTTTGCGTTTTCCTTCGCTTGCCCTCAAAACCCTCCTTGACCGCGCGATTTGTGCTGAATTAACCCATCGTTTACTCTTAACAAGTCCGCAACGCACAGTGTGCGATTGCTGCGAACGCGCCCCGTTCGTCTAGCGGCCTAGGACGCCGGCCTCTCACGCCGGTAACACGGGTTCAAATCCCGTACGGGGTACCAACGGAAAGCTGCGAGCCACATGGTTCGCAGCTTTTTCTTTCCCTAAGACCTGTTCGGTCTAGCGGCATGTAGGGCAGGCCTCGATGTCCAAGGGCTAACCGTCTTGCCCGCGGCACGGTATAGGAGCTGAGGTAAAGAGCGGGGCCACAGATTCCCGTAGCGGTCCTTCAGTAGCGACTCAGGTGGGCTGTAAGTGGGTTACGTGCCCGATAGCTGTGTTCGAGGGAATCCCTTAAGAAGGAGCTAGACCTAGCGATAAAGGGTATCCGAGGCCTTCCTAGCGGATGCGTATTCGGCTTTTCCAGCCCCTTCTAGGTCTTTCGGGCACTAGCGTGGGACCCGACCATGAAAAAGCCCACCAAACCGTGAAAAGGGCTTGGTGGGCGGTGTAGGAAGGGTGGGAGGGGAGACGTCGGCAGGCGTGGCTACGCCATAACCTTCGTCTTCTTAATCGCTTTCTGCAGGCGCTTGTGATAGGCATCCATGGCGCGGCGGAGAACGAGGCCGACGATGAGTGCAGGGATGGTAAATAGCAGTAGCATGCCCAACTCGCGCCAAACGTCGCCGTGATAGGTGCCCGCAATGGCGCTGCGGAAAGCATCAATGGCGTACGTTGCTGGCAGCCACGGGCTCACGTTCTGGAACCATTCAGGCAGCAAAGGCAGCGGGTACGCGCCGCCGGAGCCCGAGACTTGTATCACGAGCAACAACACCGCTAAGGCCTTGCCGGCACTATCGAGTGTGATGACAAGTGCATAGATGATCAACATAAACACCAGCGAGACTATCCATGCGGCAAACATGAGCATGAATGGGTGAGCAGGCTCGATCTGGACGAAGAAGATGAGGCTGAGAATCACCAAGGTGGCCTGCGCGAGGCCGACCAGGCCGAGTGTGGCAAAGCGGCCGAAGAACGCTTGACCACGGGTGAATTCGCTCTCGTCGTACTTCCCGTTCTCGTCCTTGCGCAAGTATTTACGCTCGGCGTTGGTATGCACCAGCACGCATGCCAGAAGGGCGCCTATCCATAGCGACAAGGTGAGGTAGAACGGAGTCATACCCACGCCAAAGGCAGCGACAGGGTAGACCGGCTGGCGGTCTACAGCCACGGGAGCGGCGATGCGAGAGGCAAGCAGTTCTGGATCGTTGCCGACGATATCCGCCAGCTTGGCCAAATCGCCGCCACGGCGCACCTCGTCGATCTTGCGGCCCATGTCCGCAAAACGGCCGCTTTGCTCCCGCAGGGTGCCGGCAAGGCCGGCAGTGGTATCGCGGGCGCGCGCCAGGCTTTGCTGTGGCGACTCGTCATTCTCGGAAACCGAGGAGCGAATGCCTGCGATGTCCTGCTTGACAGCATCAATATCGTCCGCGACAACCGAGACGCTCTGGTTGAGCTGATCTAGCTGCGGTTTGAGGTTCTCGTTATAGGAATTGCGTGCCTTTTCAGCAGCCTGCTTGGCATTGGCGATGGCATCCTTGGTGCGCTGCCGGGAGTCTTGGGACGTGCCACGGCCTTGCTCAAGGTCATCGGCGGTAGATACGAGCGAGTCATGCAGAGCGTTGCTCTGGGCAATGGAGGCATCAATCTGGCCCATCATCGCCTTATATCCACCCGCGACCGCGGCAGGTAGGGCTACTTTATCGGCTTGGTCCTTGATGGAAGCGCGAACTCCCTCAAAGGCCTGAGTTTGCTCATCCACCCGTTCAGCAGCGGTGCGGTAGGTCTGCGCCGTTTGTGCGCTGGTGTTGCTTGCATTATTGAGCAACTCATCGACCTGGGCAGAGAGTGCATCGTAGCTTTGCGTTGTAGCCGCCAAGGAAGCGTCGAGCGAACCAGCCGAGTCATTGAGGGTAGAGCGCAGAACGTCGATGGGGTTTTCGCCTTGGTCATTGTTGGTCTTCGTAGCCTGGCGTCCAGCCTCGGCGAGAATATTGTCCGCAGCCTGCGTAAGAGGCAGGGTGGAGTCGACCAGATTGCTTAGCGCACCTACGGTGCCAGCCGCAGCATCAAGGCGGGTGCTGACGTTATTGACGCGATTGTGCAGGTTATTGAGTGCAGTCTGGGTATCGTCCTCATTAAGGTATTTATCAAAATTCGAGACGACGCCAAGGCCGACATTGGCTACCACGCGGGTGAAGGACTCGTCGATTTTCTGGATGACGCCGTCCGCACTCTTTTGCGTGATGATGGTAGACAGCGCATTCTTTTTCTCATTGGTATAAAGGTTGAGCTTGCTTGGTTCGGTTCCTTCTACATAGAACGTGAGAAGGTCCGTGCTGAAGTCTTTGGGAAGGACAATGCCGGCATAGTATTCGCCGGACTTTGTTCCTTCAACTGCATCGGCGCTATCAGTAATGACCCAATCGATATCGTCATTGCGGCTGAGCTGCGAGAGCACCTCATCGCCCAGATTAAGCTTCAGGGAGGCGAGGTCGCTTTCGTGGCCTTCATCCTCGCTGGCCACAGCAATCTTGAGCTGGTTGGTATTAGCAAAAGGATCCCAGCTAGCCAGCACGTTGAAGGAAGTGAAAAGCAACGGGATGATGGCAAGGCCAAAAATGATGACCGCGGTCATTACATTGGTGCGAATGGCGTGGAGGTCATCGCGGAGGATGGTCAGAATGTTTTTCATGACTTACGCGCCTCCCTTTCCGGAGTCATCACCATCAACGGCGGGCATTTCCTTGGTCTCGCTGGTATTAGAAGGTGTGGATTCTTCGTCTAAGTCCTCTAGGAGGTAGCAATTTGGGTGTTCCTGTTGGTGCTCGAGGTGCTCCTGGATTTCCTCATCGCTGAGATCCGCCAGGCGGTTATCGTGCGCGATGCTCTGCTTGACGTACTCAAGGGAGCAGATAACACCCACCGCAATGAGCGTGACCAGGCAGGCCAGGCCGAAGATGATGGCCTTTTCTTCAGGATTAATGCGTGAGTAGATGCCTAAAGCGACGACTAACGCTAGGCCTACCGCGACGGTAATCTTCATCAGCTGGGAGTAGTTCCTGCGCGCCATGCTCCATTTATCTTCCAAGCTTTGTTGATACGCCTCGCGGTCATTCAAGGCATAGAGGAGGTCGGTAAAGCGGTACCGGCTGCCGACCAGATGGACCTGCTCATTGATCACGAGACCGCCCTTATGCAGTTCGTCGTTGACCAGCATGTTGACGTTGGACAGGCCGCGGCGCAGCACAGTACCGATGAGGTAAGCGATCGCGGCCATGCCGATGAGCGCGGCAAGGTTGCGTGCATAGTGGTTGCCGTAGAAACCACCAACGGTCTCGCGCATGGCATCGATGCCGTAGGTAAAGGGCAGGAATGGGTGTACGGCGCGGAAGAAGTCCGGCGTCATTTCAATGGGGTAGAGGCCGGATGCGCCCGGAATTTGGATGAAGGCGATGACCACCGCGATGCCGCGGCCTACGTGTCCAAACGTAGAAACCAAGCTATAGGTAATGCTCAGGTAGCACAGGCCTACGATGACTGCGGTAGCGACGTAGGCCAATGCATTGACATGTTCAACTCCAATGGCCAGGTTGCCGATGGACACGATGAGTGCCTGTGCGATGGCAAAGAAGGAAAGCAAAAGGAAGCGGGCAAGGTAAGCCTTGGTAATGGTGAGGTTCTTGCGGCCCTGCGGGTCTACCTCCGCGCGGAAGATGATGAGCAGCATGAACGCGCCGATCCACAGCGTGAGGTTAATAAAGAGCGAGGACATGCCGGAACCGTAGTGCTTTACAGGGAATACGGCGTGGCTTTCCATCTCTGCAGGGGAGGCAAGGAAGGAAGACACCTCATCGGTGTTCAGGCCCTTCACAGACTGCAGGATGGAATTGTTATTGGCGGTATTGCTCAGCGCAATCACATCGCTGCGGGAGGCGCGAAGCCCCTCCTCAATACCGTCGAGGTCCACAGAAAAGCGCTCAACTACTTGCTGGGCCTGGCTTAGCTGCTCGTCGACGCCGCCCAAGAGCCCATCGGTTTGCCCTACCAGTGCCTGCTGGCTTTCGAGTGAGGCGGAAAGTTTGCCGGTGGTAGCGGTGACGGCGGAAAGCGCAGCATTGAGCTTGGGCAGGCCTTCGGCCACATTATCGCGCAGCGCGTGGGAATCATCGCGCGTTTGGGCGGCCATCTTTTCCAACATGCCCGTGGTCTTATTGAGCGAATCGATGGTGTCGTTCGTATCGCTGTTGAGAGTATCTAAGTCACCGAGAACGGCCTTATTCTGGTCATTGCGTTCGCGGAGGTCTCCTACCTGATCCTTAATCTGTTGGGAAACCTGTGGGGGCAGGGCCGGTGAAGACGCAAGCTTTTCAAGCTGATCGATAGCCCGGTCAGCTTCACCGACGATTCCTGCCGCGCCCGCAGAGGCGGCACCGACGCGATTGAGCGCGCCGCGTAGTTTGCCAGAGACCGAGCCTACGGTGGCATTGGCGGAGGCGGTGCCGTCCGCCATGGCGGTAGTGCCTTCTACATAGGCAGCGGTGGCATCGTCCGAGAAAGAAGTGACTTCCCGCTGGACCTCTGCAATAATGGAGTTAAGTTGATCCAGGGCGGTCTGGGCATCATCGATGGTCTTTTGCACCGTGCCCAAAGACTCACGGGCTTGCGCGATAGTTGGGCGCGCTTTCTCGATGGTGGAATGCACGTCAGCAAGCTGGCTGCGGGAGTTAGCTACCGTATCTGCAGTCTTCGAAAAAGAATCCGCGGTCTTGTTTGCAGTACTGTTAATCTTCTGGCTCAAATCGCCACCGGAGTTTTTAAGCTCCGTAGCCACCGAATCCGCTACCTGCTCATTAAAGGTAGAGCTAATGGTGGTGTCTAGGGTCGAAGCGCCAGTATCAGTAATCTTCGGTGCAATGGCGTTCAGCTTTTCATTGACGTGATATTCCAGCGTGGGCTGAGAATAGGTACCTTTAAAAAGGCTAACGAAATCGGCTGAGAAGTCCTCGGGGACGATCACCGAGGCGAAGACGTCACCCTTCTTAACGGCGTCTTCGGCTTCCTGGCGGTCCATGAACTGCCAGCCCAGCTCGTCATTGTCATGCAGCTTGTCAATCATCTGCCCGCCGACGTCTAAGTGGCCGGTCATCTCCGAGGATGCGCCTTTGTCCTCATTAACTACGGCGACTTTGAGGTGTTCCGTGTTTCCGTATGGGTCCCAGAAACCGGAGATGTTTACCCAGGAATACAGGGCTGGGGTGATCATCAAACCAATGAGGATCACCCAGACCTGAGGGGTCCGCCACAAGCGGACAAAATCTTGGAGAAAAATCTTCCAACTAGTACTCACTCGAAGAACCGTAGCACGCAACCGGAAAGAACTAATAGTCTGACTGTCAGTTTTAACAGAAATGAGAGAGCGCGTCCTGTCGAGCTTGCAGATATGTTTCTGGTGTGAATTTCGGGGATGAGTTCAGGAGTAGGGGTGGGCATAGAAAGGCCGCCTGGGCTCACAGTTCAAGGGGCCTAGGCGGCAAGCGATTTGGGGCTAGGCCCCGATAGGAGCTTAGTGCTCGTCGTAGTGATCGCCGTGGGCGGCGTGGCGGTGACCGTCATGCAGGTAGTCCACGTGGTCGCCGTGCGGGATCGCTACGTGGCCGCAGCCTTCACCATGGGTGTGGTCGGCGTGCGCCTCGGCTTCAACGTGCTCGGTGGTCTCGCACTCATCCCAGTGGCCATCATGCTCACGGTGAATGTGGCCCTCGTGGAGATAGTCGGTGTGGTCACCGTGCGGGAAGGAAACGTGGCCGCAATCGGCGCCATGGGTGTGGGTATGGTCTTCGTGGGTGTTGTGGGTCATGATGCCTGATCCTCTCTGGTTGGGGGGACGTTCCCCGTTGTTTTCAGTGTGTTTTCATTAAAGCGTATTTTCATTTGAGTTTCAATAGGTGTGGGCGCGTTTCTCTAACTTTCTGGTTTGGGAAATAAAAGGGCCCGCCTCCTTGGGGCAAGGTGGAGGCGGGCGTTGTAAAGCTGGGGAGGGCCTTAGAGGAGATTGCTCAATTCGCGTGCGGCGGAAGTGAGAATGTCGGCGTATTTCTGGGCCGGGGAAGGTTGGAAGCGCTCGACCGATCCGGAGATTGACAGTACTGCGAGGAAAGTTCCGGAACCATCGAAAACCGGCGCTGAGATGGAGGCTAAGCCGGCTTCGCGTTCCTCAATAGACTCGGAATAGCCTTGGTTTCGGGCCGCCTCAATGTCTTCTTGGGTAAACGAGGCGTCTTCGGTATTGATGTCTACATATGCGGCAATGATGCGTGCGGCAGAGCCGGAGCTAAGTGGTAGCTGGCGCCCGACTGGCACGACGTTGTGGAGGCCGGATTCCGGCTCCCTGGAGGCAATGCAGGTGCGGGTATTTCCGGTGACCTCATAGAGCTGGATGGATTCTCCGGTATGCTCGCGCAGTTTCTCCATGATTGGCCCGGCTGCCTCGAGGAGGTGATCGCGGTTGCCGGGAAGGGCTGGGCCGGCCTTCCACTTTCCATCGGGGGTGCGAACGAGAATGCGGTGTGCTTCGAGTGCGGTGGCCAATCGGTGAGCTGTCGCCCGAGGTAGCCCCGTGGTTTCGCATAATTCATTCAGGGTGGAGGGGTGGTTGGCGGCGGCCATCATTATGGCCATTGCTCGATCCAGCACCTTAATTCCGGAAACTGCGCTATACTCTCCCATACAATGAAATCTACGTCCCAACTTATGAGATTTCAAGTGTAGAGAGATGTTTATGAACCAGAAGCTGACATTGGCAGAAAAAGTGTGGCGAGATCACGTCGTCCAACACGGCGACGCTGGGGCACCAGACCTCATCTTTATTGACTTTCAGCTATTACATGAAGTTACCAGTCCGCAGGCATTTGATGGCTTGCGGCTGGCCGGCCGCACGTTGCGTCACCCTGAGCTGCACTTGGCCACCGAGGACCATAACGTTCCCACGCAAGGCATCAAGTCCGGCAACCTCTTGGAAATCAAGGATGAGGTTTCACGCACCCAGGTATCGACCCTGCGCAAGAATTGCGAGGAATTTGGAGTGCGCTTGCACTCTATGGGTGATGCCCAGCAGGGCATTGTGCACACAGTTGGCCCGCAGCTGGGGATCACCCAGCCGGGTATGACAATCGTGTGTGGCGACTCGCATACCTCCACGCATGGCGCCTTTGGTTCTATCGCCATGGGTATTGGCACCTCTGAGGTAGAACACGTCATGGCTACGCAGACGCTTTCTTTAAAGCCATTCAAAACCATGGCTATTGAGGTGACTGGCGAGCTGCAAGAGGGGGTATCTGCCAAGGACCTCATCTTGGCCATTATCGCGAAAATCGGTACCGGTGGCGGGCAGGGCCACATCATTGAATATCGCGGTGAGGCCATCCGCAATATGTCCATGGAAGCGCGCATGACCATCTGCAATATGTCTATTGAGGCAGGAGCCCGCGCTGGCATGGTCGCTCCCGATGAGACGACCTTCGAGTATGTCAAGGGCCGCGAGTTTGCTCCCACAGGAGCAGACTGGGATGCCGCGGTTGAGTATTGGAGGACGCTTCCCACGGACGAAGGCGCAGAATTCGATACCGTCGTAGAAATTGATGGCTCCTCGCTGACCCCATTTGTTACGTGGGGAACTAATCCTGGACAGGGCCTTCCGTTAGGGGAGAAGGTCCCAGATCCGGAAGATTGTGGTGGCGATAATGAAAAGGCCACTGTGGAAAAGGCTTTGCAGTATATGGACCTGCAGCCAGGTACTCCGCTGCGCGATATCAAGATCGACACCGTCTTCGTCGGTTCCTGTACCAATGCCCGCATCGAAGACCTGCGCGCTGCGGCTGACGTGGTCAAGGGGCGCACCATCGCTGCCAATACGCGGATGATGGTCGTGCCGTCCTCCGCCGTGGTCAAGGCCCAAGCGGAGGAGGAGGGCCTCGACGAAGTCTTCCGACAGTTCGGCGCGGAGTGGCGTACCGCCGGCTGCTCGATGTGCTTGGGTATGAACCCGGATCAATTGGCTCCAGGCGAGCGATCCGCCTCCACTTCCAACCGCAACTTCGAGGGGCGACAAGGCCCTGGTGGGCGCACGCACCTTGTCTCCCCGCAGGTGGCTGCCGCGACTGCCGTAACCGGTTACCTGTCTAGCCCTGCAGATCTGGATTAAGCGCTTAGAAAGGCATTGACGATGGAGAAATTTATTACGCATACGGGAACGGGCGTGCCCCTGCGCGCTTCCAACGTGGATACTGACCAGATCATCCCCGCGCGCTACTTGAAGTCGGTCAAGCGTACCGGCTTTTCAGATGGTCTATTTTCAAATTGGCGCTCTGATGACAACTTTGTACTCAACCAGGCGCAATTCAAGGATGGCTCGGTGCTTTTCGCGGGCAGTGATTTTGGCACCGGCTCCTCCCGTGAGCACGCAGTGTGGGCGTTGAGCGAATACGGCTTCCGCGCGGTGTTTTCTTCCCGCTTTGCTGATATTTTCCGCGGCAACGCTGGAAAGTCCGGACTGCTTACTGGATTGATGGAGCAAGAAGATATTGAGCTCATCTGGAAACAGCTGGAAGCAGGAGAAACCCAGGTCACCGTGGATCTGGAGGCTCGAACAGTCACAGTGGGTGAAAATACCTACCGCTTCGATATTGATGACTACACCCGTTGGCGGTTGATGGAAGGGCTGGATGATATCGGCATTACGCTCCGCAACGAGGATGCAATCGCTACGTACGAATCGCGTCGCCTCAGCTTCAAGCCTGCTGTTCACGCCCAATAGTAGAAGAATCGATGGCGATCGGCGGGCCAGCAGTGCCCCTACAGTCCTGCTACGCGAAGAGGCCGTAGGGGGCGCTGTGCGCTCACACGTGAACTTCAAACTTCTGCCTTGGGGTAAAAGGGGGTACAACTCGGTAACGTATAGGTAACAATTGCTTGCTCGAGTTTTCCGCACCAATGTATGCCCCTAGCTTTAGATTTATGAGCAATCCCTATTCGAATAATGATTCCTTTAATTCAGGAAACAACGGTGCAGAGTATCCCGGAGCTGGCAATGAGTCTGCATCTCGTGGGCACGACGCGAATGGCCAGTCTGGCTACGGACAACAGCACTTTGGTCAACAGCAGTTCGGCCAGGAACAATATGGACAGCAGCAATACGGCCAGCCTGGATACGCCGGAAGCCCGTATCCGGGAGACGATTCCCTGTTTGGCCGGGATGTAGATGCCATTCAGGTAATCGGCGATAGCTTCCGCTATTTCGGCCGCAATTGGGCGCAGTGGATTTTCGGTCCGCTGGTGCAGATGGTAGTTGTCTTCATCCTCTATTTGCTAATGTTCGCCGTCCTAGCAGGCAGCGGTGCATCCATTGATGCTCTAGCTAATAGTGGCTCGGGTTCCGATGCCGCGCTTACCGGTGGGCTCATTGCGGTAATGGTCCTAGCGTTTATCGCTATGTTCCTCGTGCTTATTTGGGCAGTTAGCACCTGGTACAAGGCTGCTAATAAACAGGTTGATACTGGGACGCTGGAGATAATGGACTTTTTGAGCTTTAAAAATGTCGCCGGTCTCATGGCGGTGTATGTGCTTTCGACCCTGGTTATTACCCTGGGCTTCATTCTCCTGGTTATTCCGGGCCTCTTCGCCGCTTTCTTCTTTACCTGGATGCCGGCTGTTAAGGCCGTACGCCCTGAGCTATCCGTTGGCGAGACCTTCGGGGCTTCCATCGAGGTCGCGAAGAAGAATGTCGGAGTGACCATTTTGGTAGCCGTCCTGATTTCCGTCCTGTACGCCGTGCTGAGCTTTACCCTAGTCGGCATGCTTGTGTTCCCAGCACTGAACACCCTCATTTTGGTCCTCTTCGTCCGTCGCACGCTCGGCTTGCGCGGTTAGAAACCCGCAGCCGCACGATAGTTGCGCAAATAAGGCCCTGCTCGTCCACCGCATGAGATGGAAGGCAGGGCCTTAATTGTTGGTCGGGGAGAAGCCAGGAAACTAGCGCACCGGCAGCGGGCTAGCCAGGTAATCGGCACCGGTCAGCTCGCCGTTGTTAAAGGAAAGGACCCATACAGAAGCCTTCTTAAACTTCAGCTTGTCTACCGGCTTTTTAAGGAACTTTGGGGCGAGGTCTTCAATGATCCCAGGAATAGTGGCGCCCTGGCTTACGATGACGGGGACGCCGCCGTCGTTGACCACGCGGCGGAAAGCTTTCTTGGCTGCTTCTGGGTCGTTCTCCCAGGCCTCGTCGCCAAAGTTTTTGTTGATGGAAATGTCTTTGCCCAGTTCGTCGGCAAGCGGGGCAGCTGTCTGCTGGCAGCGCTGGGGCAAGGCCGAGTAAATCGCGGTGGGCTGGAAGGCGCTCAGCATCGGCACCAGCATCTCTGCTTGGCGGCGGCCCTTTTTATCCAGTGGCCGCAGGTTGTCATCGCCTTGCCAGCTGCCGCTTTCATGCGCGCGTGCGTGGCGCACATAAAGCACGCGGGTAGCGGGTGCGATGCGTAGGCGCTTAGCCGCCTTGGCCACTACCGCGGTATCAACGTCGTAGGACAGGAGGTCTTGCGCCTTGTCGATGGGCAGCCACCGTAGCTCATCGGTTTCACTATTGGCGGAATAGGTTCCGCCTAGGTACTTGGCAACCCAGTAGTAGACCACCTTAGTGCGGCCCTGGACTGGGTACGTTACCTTGCCGATGAGCTTGCCTAGACGCACGCTAAAGCCGGTTTCTTCCAGGATTTCCCGGGCTGCGGTAGTGGGCAGGGATTCGCCGGGATCGACCTTGCCCTTGGGCAGGGACCAATCATCGTAATGGGGGCGGTGGATGAGCGCGATTTCTGGGTCCTGCGGGGACCCGCGCCAGATTACGGCGCCGGCCGCAAGGGTAGTGCGGTGGAATTCCTTGGCGGGGTCCACCGGGATTTCCTGGTGGCGGCCGGAAATAAACTCCTCGTGCTGCTGATCCTTGTCGGTTTCGTGCATCTTTTTAATATTGGGCATCGTCTGCCTCCACGGGGCCTTTCCACAGAAATTGGGTGTTTGAAAACAACGTCTAAGCGCCCATTGTCCCACGGGTAAGGCGCGTTGTGCATCCTCGCCCCACGGGAGACGGGCATGCTTTAAGGTTGGGGTTATAGATTTGCACGTTTGGAGGAGACACCATGGTTAATGTTGCCGTGATGGGTGCTGGTTCTTGGGGAACTACCTTGGCCAAGGTCTTTGCGGACGCCGGAAATGACGTTCGCCTGTGGGCGCGCCGCGCGGAATTGGCGCAGGCCATCAACGAGACCCACACCAATCCGGACTATTTGCCGGAGACCCGGCTGCCGGCCGCAGTGAGGGCCACCCACATTGATACGGAAGCGCTGGCGCTTGCCGACGTCGTCGTGTTCGGCGTTCCCTCCCAAACCTTGCGCGCCAACGTGGAAAAGTGGGCACCGCACTTGCCGGAAGACGCCACCTTGGTCTCCATTTCTAAGGGTGTAGAGACCGCCACGCTCAAGCGCATGAGCGAGGTCATTATGGATGCGGCCGGCGTGCCAGCAGACCGCGTGGCGGTACTGTCTGGCCCGAACTTGGCCAAGGAGATTGCTGCCGGCCAAGTGGCCGCCACGGTGATTGCCTGCTCCGATGAAGACCGCGCTCAGCGCGTGCAAGCAGCGGTCGCCGCGCCGTACCTGCGGCCCTACACCAATACCGATGTTATAGGCGCGGAAATCGGCGGCGCCTGCAAAAACGTCATCGCCTTGGCCTGTGGTATCGCCTCTGGCAAGGGGCTGGGCAATAACACCATGGCCACCATCATCACCCGCGGTCTGGCGGAAATTACTCGCCTGGGAGTAGAGCTCGGCGCGGATCCATTTACTTTCTCCGGCCTCGCAGGCATGGGCGACTTGGTGGCAACGTGTACCTCGACATTGTCGCGCAACCGCACCTTTGGCTATCGCCTGGGCCAAGGCGGCACGATTGAAGAGGCCAAGGCCGCGACCAATGGCCAGGTCGCGGAGGGCGTCTACTCCTGTGACTCCATCTATCGCCTTGCCCAGCAGGCCGGGGTAGAGATGCCTATCACGCACGCGGTTTATGGCGTGTGCTACGAGGACATGGCGGTGGAAGATATGATCATCGCTTTGATGGGTCGGTCCAAGAAGTCGGAGTAGGTCGAGGGTAAAATCTGCGGGCATGACTGAAAAGACCCGCGTGGCCGTTATCTATGGCGGCCGTAGCACCGAGCACTCCGTATCCTGCGTATCCGCAGGCGCGATCATGAACCACCTCGACCCAGAGAAATTCGAGGTCGTGCCCATCGGCATTACCCGTGAGGGCACGTGGACGCCCGGCACCACGGAGGGCTTAGAAATTGTCGATGGCGTTATGCCGGAGGTCAGCCCAGGTGTGGAGCTGACCCTTTCTCTTGATCCCAATGCCAGGGGACAATTCCACAACGTCACCGACGGCACGCTCTTCGCAGAGGTCGACGTGGTATTTTCCATTCTGCACGGCCCCTTTGGCGAGGACGGTACTGTCCAAGGCCTCTTTGAGCTTTCCGGCTTGCCCTATGTAGGCCCAGGGGTATTGGCTTCCTCGGTGGGAATGGATAAGGAATTTACCAAGAAGGTGCTGGCGGCCGCAGACCTACCAGTAGCGCCCGAGGTCATCCTCAAAGGCCGTACCGAGCTAAGCGAGGACGAAAAGCAACGATTAGGCCTGCCCGTCTTTGTAAAACCCGCACGCGGTGGATCCTCCATTGGCGTTTCCAAGGTCTCTACTTGGGAGGAGTTCCCCGCAGCCGTCGACCTGGCGTTAGAAGATGACGAAAAGATCCTGGTGGAGCCTGAAATCGTTGGCCAAGAGGTAGAAATCGGTGTACTCCACTATGCCGATGGCACCTTGCTGGCCTCCGTCCCAGCGCTGCTCGCCGGCATCGATGATTCCGACGAGGGCTTTTATGGCTTCGACACCAAGTACCTCGATAATGTGGTCACCGCCGAAATCCCTGCGCCTTTCGCACCTGAGCTGACTGAGAAACTACGAGGCATGGCAATCCGCGCCTTCGAGGCCCTCAACTGTGAGGGCCTGTCCCGAGTCGACTTCTTCGTCACCGAGGACTCCGTGTACATCAACGAGATCAATACCCTGCCGGGCTTTACCCCGATCTCCATGTACCCGCAGGTGCTCGCGGCTTCCGGGGTGGAATACCCGGCGCTACTTGAGGCGCTTATCGAGCAGGCCCTAGCCAAGTAGGCCTAAGCGCTGCCTACTTTTCGGTCGTGTGCTCTGCGAGCACGTCGCCGATTTCCACCAGTGCCGCCTGCGCGGCATCTTGTGGGGCGTGTAGCGCAAGGTAGTCCTCGCGGCCGAGGGCAAACCACGTGCCTGCGGTCGTGCCATGAGCCAAGGTAGTGTCCTCGAACCACGGAATATCGTTAACCTGCTGGAGCTTAACTCCGGCGCGATAGTTCTCCGGCTTGGCTACGCCGCATCGCGCAACGATGTCTTCGCGGCCATCGGCGCTCCACACATAGGTATTCTTTTCCTCTACCTTGCGGCGGTTGTATCCCTCAGCCACCGAATCAGGCAGGGCCTTGTCCACCTCGGCGCACATCTGGTCATTGCCCGCCTTGAGCGCCTTGAGTGGCGCGTCGTGCGCGGTGGCTGGCTTTTCTTCGAGGGAAGAGAGGGCGTCGTTAAGCTCGCCCGGCTCTGCATCAGTGGAGGCAGTGACCGCGACAATGGGGAAGCGTTGTGCCGCATACCAGGTGGTGAGGTTGGAGCCAGGGGTGGCATCACGCACCTGGAACCACTGTTCGCCCTCTACGTCCTGGGTCTGGGAGTACTCGGTGTACTGGAAAGGCATATCCACGCCACAGCGCACGGTGAGCTTATCGTCTGAGGTAGCGGCCCAAGCCGCGACACCAGAAGGCACGGGATCGGCAATGTCTGCCCGCGGTTTATCCATCACCTTGTCCGGCAGGGCGTCGATAAAGCTGCGGCAGGCTTGCGAGTCTGCCTCCTTAGACTCCACGGGGGAGACCGCCACGGGTGCTTTGGCGACGTTATTGAATACGTATTTTGCGCCGAAAAGGACCGCTAGAACCATCACTATGGACAACCCAAGTGAAATGAAGATCGCGGTGCGGTTAAATTGGGATGTCATAAGGGCTCATAGTATCGAAAGGAAGCTGGTGAACTTAACTCAGACTCTCGCAGATGTGGGAGAACGCGCCGCCATCCGGGAAATTACCTCCGTGGCCTCCAGTGGGCTCAATGGAGACGATGCCGCGGTTCTGCCCAGTGCGCCGCCGAATTCCCGCACTGTGACGGCCACTGATTTGATGGTGGAGGGGCGTCATTTCCTGCGCGAGTGGTCTACCCCGCGCGAGATTGGCAAGAAGGCCATCTTGCGCAATTTTGCCGATGTGGAAGCTATGGGTGCTCGCCCGGTGGCCGCCCTCCTTGCTATCGCCGCGCCAGGTGATACCCCGGTGCCCTTCGTGCGCGGCATTGCCGAGGGAATTGCGGAGCATAGCTCTTTCTATAACGCCGAGTTGGTAGGCGGTGACCTTACGAAGTCCGATCTTTTGGTCATTAATATCACGGCCGTAGGCTTCCTGGGCGGCAGCCTTCCCGCCTTGACTTTGGACGGGGCGCGGGCAGGTCAGCAGGTGGTAGCGCACGGCAAGATCGGCCACTCGGCCGCCGGCTTGGCCTTGTTGGAGCGCTTCGGCCGGAACCTGCCTGCAGGGCATGAGCACCTGCAGCCGCTTATCGACGCCCACTGTGCCCCCTGGCTCAACCCCGGCCGCGGCGTCATTGCCCGTGCCGCGGGGGTCACCGCGATGACCGATAACTCAGACGGGCTGATTCAAGACTGCACTACGATGGCCGAGCACTCCTGTGTGCACATGGACTTGGATCCGCAGGCCTTGCAACCGGAAGAATTGCTGTGCCAAGCCGCGGATTTACTCGACTGCGATCCGTGGGAATGGGTACTCAGCGGCGGCGAAGACCACACCCTCATCGGCACAACCGCAAAGGAAGCACCCTCGGGATTCCGAAAGATTGGAACCGTAACCCGCGGCTGCGGGGTTACGCTGGGAGGCACCACACCGAGCTATCAGAAAGGCTGGCTGAGCTTTTAACCATGCACCCCACCTACCACCCTTCCTGGGAACCGGTGCTGGCGCCGGTAGTAGAAGAGCAATGGCCACAGATCTCTCACGCTCTTGAGGGCCAAGACTATCTGCCCCCGGCCGAGGACGTCTGCCGCGCGTTGCGCATGCCGCTGGATAAGGTCCGCGTGCTCATCGTGGGCCAAGACCCTTATCCCACCCCAGGACACGCCATGGGTATGGCCTTTTCCACCCGCCCAGGTGTGAAACCGCCGCGTTCCTTGGTTAATATTTACCGCGAGCTGCACGATGATCTGGGCATCAACGGCCGAGCGGACGGCGACCTGAGCGCCTGGGCGGATCAAGGAGTGTTGTTGCTCAACAGAGTGCTTACGGTAGCGCCAGGCCAGGCTGGATCGCACCGCCGCATCGGCTGGGAAGAGATTACCGAGGCTGCCATTCGCGCGCTCAACCGCAGCCCCATGGTCGCGATCCTCTGGGGCCGGGATGCGCAAGCGTGTGAGCGCTTTCTTCCAGACGTCCCTTGTATCAAGTCCCCACATCCCTCGCCGCTATCTGCCAGCCGCGGTTTCTTTGGTTCTCAGCCCTTTTCCCGGGCAAACGCCCTTTTGCGGGACCAAGGCGCACAGGAAATAGACTGGCGCTTGTAAACTATTGCGCATGTCCTACCCCAGCACGCTGGATTCCCACGGAATGCGCAATTGGGCCACCCGCGCCGTGGGGGAATTAGCCCATCGCCGCGATGAGATCAACGCGCTCAATGTCTTTCCTGTACCGGATTCCGATACGGGCTCGAATATGGCGCACACCATGGAAGCAGCGGTTGCGGAGCTGGACAATGGCGGCGATGTCGCCGACTCCCTTGCGCTCGGGGCGGTGCGTGGTGCCCGCGGAAACTCGGGAATGGTGCTGTCCCAGGTTCTGCGCGGCGTTGCTGAGTCAACTGTGGACTCAGTTATCGACGGCGACGTTTTTGCCCGCTCCCTGCAGCAGGCCGTGGAGCTGGTGGACCGAGCCATTGCCCAGCCGGTGGAAGGCACAGTTATTACGGTTCTGAAGGCAGCCGCCGAGGCCGCCGAGGACGCTGAAGCGCAGTCAGGCGCAACCTTGCACAGTATTGTGAGCGCCGCAATCGCTGCCGCGGAAACGGCCCTCGAGCACACTCCTTCGCAATTGCCAGCCCTGCGCGAGGCAGGAGTGGTGGATGCCGGCGGCGCCGGCCTCGTTATCCTTTTAGAGTCTCTTCTCGCAGAAATTGAAGGCTCGACCGGGCACACAGGCCTGCCCGAACCGGAGCCGGAAACTGAACTGGAAGTGGTCTTTTTCTTCGAGGGAGATATAGACGCGCTGCAGGTAGCAATTGAACCGTTGGGAGACAGCCTGGTCATCGCTCGGGCCACCGAGGACAGCGCTAATGTACATATCCACTCCCGCCAGGCAGGCAAGGTCATTGAAACCGCCTTTGGTACCGGAGAGGTAACCAACCTGCACCTGGAGGTGTTGCCCCCTCACGCCGAACCTGCCTCCGAAGAGCCTATTGCTCGCCGAGTATTTGCTGCCGCACCATCCGGGCCTATCAGCGATCTTCTGGCATCTGCGGGGGTTAGCGTGGTGTCTCCGGATGATCCCATTGCGGCTAAGGACGAGGACATCGTTCTGGCCACCGGCGTGAGTTCGCAGACCGCTGCTGGGCGAGTAGTGCCCGCGCACTCGCTGGCTGCAGCCTTAGCCGCGATCTCCGTTTATGAACCGGATAACCCAGATACTGGTGCCGTCGTTGCTGCCATGCGTGATGCTGCCAAGTCCATGCGAGTGGCTTACCCGAGCCAGGAAACCCCGCAGTCAATCATTGCCACTTGCCGCGATCTCTTGGCAGAAGGCGGTGAGCAGGTCACAGTCCTAAGCGCCCTAGACCTAGACCAGGAGGAACTAGCTCAACAGCTTCGCGTGGATGTTATGGCACTGAAAGTACCGGAAATCGCAACCGAAATCGGAGTGGAATAGCAATGCTCGGCTGGCAGGACAACCGCCCTTTGACAGAGGTGCTTGCGGCGAAAGACGCCGCGAAGATTACCAAAGCGTTGGGGTATGAGACCTGCGGCGAGCTCTTAGCTCACTATCCGCGAGACTATATCCGCCACAACAAGGACGTCGGCCTAGGAGACGCTGCCGAGGGCGATATCGTCACGGTTACCGGAACTATTACCGGATTCACCCGCCATGACTCGGGCAAGACCACCATCATCAATGTGCAGCTCGATGGCAGCATCATTGCGACGTTTTTCAATGCCAATTACGTGATGCGGATGTTGCACCGCGGACAGCGTGTGATGATGAGTGGCAAGCTCAAGTTCTTCCGTAACCAGCCGCAGTTGCAGCAGCCGGACTTTGTAGAGATCGATGCCTTCGGTCGCCCCGACGGCGAACTGGATGATTACCGGCAGCCAGCGGCCGAATCCGGCAAGAAGCACCGTCCGAAGGCAACCGGTTCGCTGCGGAACCTGTCGCAGTTTGGCAGGCTCGACCAGCTTCTCTTGGAACGTGAATGGATACCGGTGTACCCAGCCACCTCCAAGGTGACCTCGTGGTACATCATGGGCGCCATCCACTACGTCCTATCTAAGACCCCGCCGATTGCGGAACCGCTGGATTATCAGATGATTATCAGCCTCGACAAGGCAGTGCGGGAAATCCATGAGCCAGGGGAAGCAGGCCCCTACCGTGCGATTCAGCGGCTGAAGTACAACGAGGCTCTGTCTATTGGTCTGGTGATGGCATTGCGCCAGCGAGATGCCGAAGCCCGGACCGCTTCTACCATGCCGGCAACCTTAGGCGGCTATCGCGAGGAACTGCTGAGCCATCTTCCCTTTGACCTGACCGAAGGGCAGCGTCGCGTCATAAGCGAGATCGAAGACGATCTGGCTCGTCCGCTGCCCATGATGCGCTTGTTGCAAGGCGAGGTTGGCTCGGGCAAAACCATGGTTGCTACCTGCGCTATGCTGCAGGCTGTCGACGCAGGAACGCAGGCGGCTCTATTGGCACCTACGGAAGTGCTTGCTTCCCAACACGCTGCCTCCATCGGAAACTCGGTTCCCGAAGGCGTCAAAGTGGTTCTCTTGACTGGGTCGATGCGTACGGCCGACAAGCGGCAGGCTTTATTGGATATTGTCTCCGGTGACGCGGACATCATCATTGGAACCCATGCGATTATCCAAGACACCGTGGAGTTCTTTAACCTGGGATTGGTCGTCGTAGATGAGCAACACCGGTTCGGTGTAGAGCAGCGCGATAGCCTGCGGTTAAAGGCACGTGAAGGCCTCAGCCCCCACGTGCTGGTGATGACAGCAACACCGATTCCGCGCACCATTGCGATGACCGTCTTTGGCGACCTCGCTGTATCAACGCTGACCGAGCTGCCCGGTGGTCGCAAACCTATTCAATCAGCGGTGGTGGCCGAGTGGCGGCCGACCTGGGTGCTGCGCGCACTCGAGCGGATACGCGAGGAGGTTGCCCACGGTCATCAGGCCTATATCGTTTGCCCGCGCATTGAAGGCAAAGGCGGAGTGCTAGAGCTTGCACAGCAGCTACAAAACGGACCGTTTAAGGGACTGCGCGTAGCCATCTTGCACGGAAAGATGCCCAATAAAGATGAGGTAATGACGTCATTTGCTAGGGGAGAGATCGATATCTTGGTCTCTACCACGGTCATCGAGGTAGGTGTGGATGTTCCCAATGCCACGGTGATGCTCATTCGCGAGTCCGAGCACTTCGGCGTTTCCCAGTTGCACCAGTTGCGCGGGCGCGTGGGACGAGGCGGCAATGCCTCCATTTGTCTTCTGCACACAACGGCAGCCGATAACACTCCATCCTTCCGCCGTATCACTCAGATCGCCCAAACTTCCTCGGGTTTTGAACTGGCCGAGCTCGATTTGCGCCAGCGCCAAGAGGGAGACATCTTGGGCACCATGCAGTCCGGAACGCACCGCACACTGCGGCTACTGAACTTGGCGGATGACCAAGACATTGTTGAGCGCACCCATGCGGAAGCGCGCGCCATGGTGTTGCGCAATCCCGAGTTGGCTGAGGAACTCACGCGCAATTTGAGCGAAAGCGAACAGGAATACTTGGAGAAGAACTAAGACGGGTTAACCTAGAAGCATGAAAATTTACGCCCCCTTCGCGGGCATCGTCCGCTGCCATGTGAATGTGGGAGACACTGTTGATACCGGAGTACCGCTTGCGACCGTTGAAGCCACGAAGCTTGAGGCTCCCGTAGAAAGCCCCGGCCCAGGAAAGGTCTACCGTATCGTGGTCTCTGATTTTAGTGACGTGCTGGGCGGAGACCTTTTGATGGAGATTGGAGAAGCATAAATGACGCGCATTATTGCCGGCGAAGCCCGCGGCCGCACCATTATAGTGCCTGCAGAAGGAACCCGGCCTACCGCAGACCGCGCCCGCGAAGGGCTGTTTTCATCCCTCACTGCACGGTGGGGCTTTGCTGGATCTTCGGTGCTCGATCTTTTTGCAGGCTCTGGTGCCCTAGGTCTTGAGGCAGCGAGCCGTGGGGCAGATGAAGCAGTACTGGTGGAATCTTCGCCCGATGCGGTAAAGATCATCCGGCACAACATGGGCGTCGTCAAGCATCCCGGCGTGCGCGTGCAAGAGATGAAGGTAAGCACTTACCTGGCTAGTGCCCCGCGCAAACACTTTGACCTGGTGCTGGCGGACCCGCCCTATGCTTTTGATGAAGTGGATGAACTCATTGCTGTCATCGAACCAGTGCTTACCGATCGCGCAATGGTAGTAATTGAGCGTCATGTTGATTCCGCGGTTACTGAGTGGCCTGCTGGTTTTGAGCCCACCGGCCAGAAGCTTAAGAAGCGCACCTTTGGCATCGCACGCATGGATATGGCCGTTTATACCCGCCCCGGCAGCGAGGACACCGAAGACTAAACCACTGAAAAGAAAGCGAAAGTAGCATGACTAAGGCCGTCTGCCCTGGATCCTTTGACCCTGTCACCTTAGGCCACGTCGATATCATCAACCGCGCTAACCAGATGTTTGATGAGGTCACCGTGTTAGTAACCGGTAACCCAGACAAGCCCTCCGGCCTCTTTAGCGTGGAGGAGCGCATGGAACTTATCCGTCAGAGCGTGGATTCTTCCATCCAGGTGGACTATTGCTCCGGGCTTTTGGTGGATTACACCACGGAGCATGGGGCGGACGTTTTGGTGAAGGGACTGCGAAGCTCTCTCGACTATGAGTATGAGCTGCCCATGGCGCAGATGAACCGGCGCCTTTCCGGTATCGATACCGTCTTCCTACTCACGGACGAGAAGTACGGATATATCAGTTCCTCGCTGTGTAAGCAGGTAGCAAAGTTTGGCGGCGACGTAACGGGTATGTTCCCCGAATCCGTAGGTCGTGCGGTAAAGGAGAAATACCGTCAGTGAGCCTCGCACTGGTTATTTTCCTCGTCGTTGTCGTTGGTTCGACACTGCAACGGGTATCCGGAATGGGGCTCGGTCTTATCGGCGGTCCCATCCTTATGCTGATAATGGGGCCGGTCGAAGGCATTCTAGTCATTAACGTTTTGGCTTGTGTTAATGCGATGTTGACCACCTATTCCGTGCGCGAGAATGTGAGCTGGAAGAAGTTCGGGCTAATAGCCCCAGTCATGGTGATTGGCTCCTTGGCCGCGGCGCTGCTCATTAGGCGTATGGACACGGCAGGGCTCATGATTGTGGTGGGTGCTGCGCTTCTGGCCGCACTGGCGGTGGTCACTTTTGGAAAGAAGTTTGTCCCGCCGATGGCGGGCAAAGGCCCCGCCATCTCCGCCGGTATTCTCGGCGGCTTTACCAATACCTTGGCGGGCGTTGCGGGCCCGGTTATTACCGTCTATGCGCAGGCGGCAAAGTGGCCCCAACATGTTTACGCCGCCACGCTGCAGCCGATTTTTGTCGTAGGCGGATTCTTTTCCGTGATGACCAAGACTCTCACAGGTGCGGCACACTTTGATGGCCTGCCTTGGATGATGTGGCCCGCGGGAGTATTAGGCATGTGTGTAGGAATTTGGGCCGGAACCCGGATTGCCCAGCGTGTTCCACGAGAAAAAGCCCGCGTGCTTTCGCTGAGCGTCGCCGGCTTGGGTGCGGCCAGCGCATTGATTCGGGGTCTTTTAACACTGGTGTAGAGGAATGAGTCGCGACAACGCCCGCCGGTCCTCTCTTTTAGCTGAAAGACGGCGGGCTGAAGGCACTCTGTTGAGTGCAGTGGGGGGCTACAGCAGCGAAGCCAAAAAGTCCTTAGTGCGTGCCTGTTGCGGGTTATCCAAAACCTCGGCAGGGCTGCCGGACTCGATGACAACGCCGCCGTCCATGAAGAAAACCTTATCGGCTACCTCGCGCGCAAAACCCATCTCGTGGGTGACTACGAGCATGGTCATGCCTTCGGCTGCGAGGTCCTTCATAACGCGCAGCACTTCGCCGACGAGCTCGGGGTCGAGGGCGGACGTAGGTT
Source organism: Corynebacterium sp. S5S1 (assembly GCF_001913985.1). NCBI lineage: Bacteria > Bacillati > Actinomycetota > Actinomycetes > Mycobacteriales > Corynebacteriaceae > Corynebacterium > Corynebacterium sp. S5S1. Next base: position 48,596 of record NZ_MKXT01000007.1, on the reverse strand, counting down.
CGTCGAAAAGCATAAGCTTAGGATCCATGGCCACCGCACGAGCGATGGCAACGCGCTGTTGCTGGCCGCCAGAGAGCTGTACTGGGTAGTTATTGGCCTTGGACGCCAATCCAACGTCCTCCAACAGCTCCATAGCGCGGGCGCGGGCGGTTTCTTCCGGAATCTTTTTTACCTGCACCGGTGCCTCGATGATATTTTCAATCACCGTGCGGTGGGGGAAAAGGTTGAAAGACTGAAAGACCATGCCGATATCGGAGCGCTGCTCTGCGGCTTCCTTCTCGCTGATCTCATAAAGGGTGCCGTTCTTTTCGCGGTAGCCAATTAGCTCGCCGTCGACGTAGAGGCGGCCCGCCGTAGCCTTATCAAGGTGGTTGACGCAGCGCAGGAAGGTGGATTTGCCGGAGCCCGAGGGGCCCAGTAGACAGGCTACTTCGCCGGGCTGGACCTCAAGGTCAATGCCTTTGAGGACCTCGAGCTGTCCGAAGGACTTATGGACATTCTGGGCGGAAATCATGGGAGTAGCCATTAGTTTTTAGCCTCCGAAATCACGGATACGTTGCGGGGGATGGTGCCTTCAGCGTCTGCCAGCGCAGCAAGTTGGCGGCCGGTGAGTTCGCGGGTGGCACCGCGCTCAAAGCGGCGCTCCAGGAAGTACTGTCCCACCATCAGTAGGGAAGTAACCACGAGGTACCAGGACGCTGCGACCAGCAGCAACGGGATGGGCTGGAAGAGAGCGGCGGAAATATCAGTGGAGCGGCCGAAGATCTCCTCGGTATAAGGAATGGCCACCACGAGGGAAGAGGTCTTGAGCAAGGAAATGAATTCATTGCCTGTAGGCGGAATGATAATGCGCATGGCCTGCGGAAGGACGGTGCGGCGCATGGTCATCCACCAGGACATGCCGAGTGCCTTGGAAGCTTCCTTCTGCCCCTCGGGAACGGAGGTGATACCGGAGCGCACAATCTCGGCCATATAGGCGGCTTCATTGAGACCCAGGCCCATCACCGCAAGGAAGAAGGCGTTGGTGAGGATCGTCTGCAAGGATACCTCGGTAAAGCCCAGGTTGATGGATTGGTAGATAGCGGAGAGCAGGCCCCAAAACACCAGCTGCACATAGATAGGCGTTCCGCGGAAGACCCAGAGGAATACCCAGGAGACGCTGCGCAGCACCGGGTTCGGGGACATGCGCATAACCGCAAGTATTGCACCACCGACAACGCCGATGATCATGGACAAAATGGTGATGGCGATGGTGTGGAGGGAGGCAAGTGCAATGCGCTTATCAAAGAGGTACTGGAAGTAGGTGTCCCAGCCAAAAGCCTCGTTGCGGGCGGAGGCGATGATGAACCACACGCCGAGCACGATAAGCAGGCCGGCGAAGACCCAGCGCCACGGGTGGCGTAGAGGTCGCGCCTCGATCTTGGCGGGCTTTTCCTTTGGCTCTGCCGTAGCTGGCGTCGCCGTATTTTCATTAACCATTGATCGGCCTTTCATTAATCATTGCCTGGTCTATTAAGCCATCCTCGATGCCCCAACGGGACAAGATTTCTGCATACTCACCGGTTTCGATGAGGTGTTGCAGTGCCGCGGCAGAGGCCTTGCCCAAATCGGAATCCTTGGGAACGGCAAAGCCATAGGGCGATGCCTGGAACATATCGCCTACCTGCCGCATCTTTCCCTCGGAGCGATTGACAGCCCACGCCGTTACTGGGGAGTCTGCGGACAGGGCATCTGCGCGTCCCATGAGGACCGCCAACGCGGCGTTGTCACCCGTGTCATAAGACAAGACAGTGAGATCGCCGTTGCACGCATCCTTCTTGGGACGCACATCGTCGGTTTCAGATACCGTGGTGCGCTGCACCGCAACCGTCAAGCCGCAAGGATTATCCGGGTCAACCTTCTTAGGCCCATCTACTCGCTCGGCCCACTGGATGCCGGCGTAGAGGTGGTCTACAAAGTCGAACTCATTGCGGCGCTCGGGGTTATCCGTGAAGCCGGATGCACCCATATCAATCTGGCCCGATTGCACGGCGGGCAAGATCATCGAGAAGTCCTGTTCCATGGGCTGGAAATCGAGTCCCAAGACTCCGGCAACGGCGCGAGCAAGATCAAGTTCAACGCCCTGGAGCGCCCCGTGGGAATCCTTGAGCTGAAATGGGGCATAGGGTGGGTTAGTTCCGGCAGTGAGGACGCCATCGTTGTCGTCATACATGGCGGCAATTTCCGGCACCATTGCGGAATGGGGTTCTTCCCAGCCCTCCGGAGTGGAATCTTCCTCGTTGGTGACGCAGGCGCTGAGGCTCAGCGTGGGGACGAGGACCGCGGCGATAATCGCGCGGTGGGAAAACGAGCGCGGCATTACTTCTGCGCCGTCCTTTCATCTATAGCGCGGGCTTTCTTCATGTCTACGACGATGAACGCAGAGACGATGAGTGCACCGAGGATGAACATGCCGATGATGATGCCGCTAGAGGCATCTTGGTCAGCTCCCCAGGGCCACAGTGCACGCAGAGAACCGAGCATGAAACCAGCCATGGCCATCAGGGTCGGGGCGCGGTGGTGATCCAGTAGGAAGTTCAATACCTTGATAAATGCCGCAAGGCCGCACAGGGCACCCAGCGCGAAGACCGCGATAGTGCCTAGGTCACGATCTGAAACGGCGCCAATAATGGGCTGGTAGAGGCCCATGGTCAGCAGGATAAGCGAGCCGGAAATACCCGGCAGGATGAGTGCGCAGACGGCGATGGCGGCGGCGAGGAAGACCACAATGAGGCTGGGGTTCTCGTGCGGTTCGGAGGTGAAGCCGGTGATAAAGAAGATGGCAATCGCAGCGATTATAAATGCGATGATAGAGGAGGGGTGTAGTCTCTCTTGCTTAGAAAGCATGGATAGTGGCACAAAAATGGACACAGCCACCATGCCCAAAAATAGCGCTCCGGAAGCCGATACATGATTATCCACGAAGTTAGAAAGCACGGTGGACATTCCGAAAACGGCAATAAACATGCCGATAGCTACGGAGAGAAGAAAGCTCCATTCGACCTTTTTGAAGCGGCCGGAAATGAGATCGTTGGCGTTGTGGACTGCGCGTTCATAAATGCCCACGATGAGCGCCACGGTGCCACCGGAGATGCCCGGTACGAGCTCGGCCATGCCGATGAGGGCACCGCGGATAGCGTTCAAAATGTACTGCATAAAATAAAAATCTACCTGGGAGGGGACTGGTGCGGAGGGCGACTGGCCTAGCAAGGCGGCAGAAAAGTGCCGAAGGGAGACGCTAGGCGAACCGCTGTAAGGCGTAATGCATATCTTTCATTAGAGGGCGGTGATCTACCTCTCGCGGTAGGGGAGGATCTTCTCCCTAACCGTAAAGGTAAAACCGTATTCATGAATATTCTGTCAGTTTAATGCACCCCAATGCAACTATGCAGTTTGGGACAGGATATACGGAATCTCACACGGGAAAATACTTTCTTCGGTAGAAACCATAAGTTTCCCATTATTCAGTCTGATGTTTACGCGGGCTTCAACTAGCTGAAAGATTCACCCCCTAGAATCCCCCGCGTATTCCCGCCATTTCCCCTGTGCAAGCATTCCTTTCCAGTCATAAAGGACTCTCTATGAAAAATCGTTTCGTCCTGCCTGCGTTAACTGCAACCGCAGTGGTGGGAAACCTCATTGTTATACCGGCAGCAAGCGCTGCGGAGGTTGGGGCCGAGGGGGCATCGCCAAGCGAGGGCTCTCGCTTTAGCATCGGCGTCTTACCGGATACCCAGTTCTATTCGCGCTATTCCACCCCGGAGACCGGCAACTTGGCCCAAGCTCGTTACGGAAGCGAACCCTACTTGGCCCAAACCCAATGGTTGGTGGAGCACCAAGACGAGCTGAATATGGACTTTGTCACCCATCTGGGTGACGTTGTAGACCAGTGGAACGTGGAGGGCGAATGGCAGGTGGCTGATAAGGCCATGCAGGTCCTCGATGATTCGGATCTGAACTACTCCATCCTGCCCGGCAATCACGACATGGACGTGGAGGGTGCGTCGGCTCATCCTTATGACAAGTGGTTTAGTGCCGATCGTGCCAAGGCCGCTAATCTGGAGACCTTCCAAGAGCGCTACACGGCCGTCAATAATGACTCGGAGGCTCACATCTTTGAAGCCGAGGGCCAGAAGTACCTCAACCTTGCGCTGGGCTGGCGCGCCGACGATAAGGCCCTTGCGTGGGCGCAAGGCATCATCGATAAGCACCCCAACCTCCCCGTCATCGTCACGACGCACGAAGCCCTCAATATCGATGGCCAGGGTAACGTCTTCTACTCCGATGACTACGGCAAGGGCGTGTGGGATAAGTTTATCAAGCGCAACGACCAGATTTTCCTGGTGATGGGCGGCCACCACCATGGTGCGGGCTACCGCGTGGATAAAAACGATGCCGGCCATGACGTTGTCTCCATCTTGCAGGACTATCAGATGGCCTACCAGGGCGGCAACGGTCTGCTGGGAGTGCTCGAGTTCGACCTTTCCGGCAAGCAGCTGGAGATGACCGCACTCTCTCCATGGGTGGCGCAGAAGCCGCACGAGGAGCTGACGCAGTTCGACAAGCTCACCCTAGATGATAAGGGCGATAGCTACGCCATTCCGTTCGACTTTGAGCAGCGCTTTTCTTCCTTTTCCCCGGATTTCACCGTGGGCGAGGGCCACCAGCCGGACCTAGCGCAGCGTGCACGTGACATCGCCGCTGAAGGCTTTAGGCCCTATACCATTGCGGAGGATGAGCTGCCCAAGGGCGCGGATGACTTTGCCAAGAATGATCACACAGTATTCCACTGGCGCCCGGGCCAGGCCCAGGACAAGGACGGCCATGCGCTTGCCGACGGCGCCCCTGCCGACCGTGGCACCACCATCCCCGATATTGCCAGCGACTCCGGCAGCGACCTGCATCGCTCTGGCGCCATGCTAGGCGATCGAGTGACCTATAGCTCTGACCACCACCCGCTGTCCTCTGATTCCGGCTCCCTCTTCTGGTCCGACCCAGCGGGCAAGGTCGGCAATGCCGAGTTCCGCACCGACAAGGACGCGCCTGCAAATAAAGTGGATACCACCAAGGGTTATACCTTTGAATCCTTTGTAAAGATTCCAGAGGACTTCAATGGCGCACAACATGGCTGGGGAAGCGCGCTGAGCCGCGACTCTGCCATCAATAAGTTGGTCGACGGCTCTGAAGACACGGACCCCACCGTCATGTTTGGCATCTCCAACCTGCGCGAACTGCGTTGGTGGGCGGAGCCGAAGCAGGGAAGCGGTTCTACCGTATGGTCCCACGAGGTGCCCAAGGACGAGTGGATGCACATCGCCGTGGTCAACGATCCGCAGCGCGATAGCGTGGAGATGTTCATCAACGGCGCGCCTATCCTGCGCAACGCGGTAGGCGCCGAAGGCCTTCTCCCGCGCGACCTGCAGTGGGTCATGGGCGGTGGCTTTGATAATCAGCGCCCGCAGGACCCCTGGTACGGCTGGATTGGTGAAACCCGACTGACCCAAGGAGTTCTGGGCAAGGAGGAATGGCTTACCGCCCGTGCGCATGATTCCGGCAAGCCGGCCGATACCACGCAACCTGCCACGGGGAGCTCCGCATCGAGCAGCGGCGCGAGCTCCAAGCCCGCCATCTTCGGAGCAATCCTCGGCATCGCGGGCGTGGCCGGACTCATTGGTCTAGCATTACCGCAGCTGAAGGCCTCGATCCCGCAAATCAACGCAGTGCTGCGCAAGTACCATCTACCTACGTTGCCTGAACTGGGCTAAGCAAAGACCTCGGTTTCCTGACTTAGTGGAAACCGAGGTCTTTTCTAGTCGTGCCCCTGGTGAGACTCGAACTCACACTGGACGGGTTTTGAATCCGTTGCCTCTGCCAATTGGGCTACAGGGGCGCACAGTGTAAAGGCTGGCTGCCTTTGACTGTGAAAATAGTAGCGCAGGCACTAGGCGAATTCCTAATTGGGTAGTGTCAGCGGGGGAATGCCCACGTCATCCACAAAATCTGCACCGGGGTGTTCGAATGTTGGCGTGCTTCTCTAGGATGGGGCAGGTGACTACTAATCAGCCTCGACTTCTGCTCATTGACGGCCACTCTATGGCCTTTCGTGCCTTCTATGCCCTGCCGGTGGATAATTTCTCCACCTCGGGAGGTCAGCACACTAATGCCGTGTATGGCTTCTTATCGATGCTCTCTAATATCGTGGCGGAAGAGACCCCCGACGCCATTGCGGTGGCATTCGATGTGGGGCGCAAGACCTTCCGCACTGAGATGTTCCCGGACTATAAGGCCCAGCGCGAGGCCGCGCCGGAGGAATTCAAGGGTCAGGTAGACCTCATTCGCGAGGTGCTCGAGGTACTGGGCATTACCACCCTCTCTCGTGAGAACTTTGAGGCCGATGACATTCTGGCTACTCTCGCAACTGAGGCACAGGACTATGAGACTCTCATCGTTACCGGCGACCGTGACTACCTGCAGTTGGTTAATGAGTCCACGACGGTGCTCTATCCCATGAAGGGCGTATCCACGCTCCACCGCTTTACCCCTTCCGCGGTAGAAGAGAAGTACGGTCTCACCCCCGCGCAGTACCCAGACTTTGCCGCGTTGCGTGGCGATCCTTCCGATAATTTGCCAGGCATCCCAAAGGTAGGTGAGAAGACCGCCACCAAGTGGATAGTCAAGTATGGGGACTTGGCATCCTTGGTAGAGCATGCGGATGAAATTAAGGGTGTGGTAGGCAATAACTTCCGCGAGCGCATTGAACAGGTGCAGATGAATCGCAAGCTCACCCAGATGATTACGGACATGGATCTAGAGGTCGGTCCTGATGACTTGGCCTTTAAGGAAGCCAAGGTCGCCGATGTAGCGGCCAAGTTCGACGACCTGGAGTTTGGTACCAACCTGCGCGATCGCGTACTGGCTGCCATTCCCAATGATGGCGCTGAGGCGGCGGAGCAGTCCGAGGAAGTCCAAGAGCTAGAGACGGTCATCGATGACGAGCCTTTGTCCCAGTGGCTGCCCGGCCGAGAGCATGTCGCGGTGTATGTCCAAGGCGAGGGAACCCCTGGACAGGGCGATGCCTCGGCGATTGCTTTCGTGGACCAAGACCGTCACGGCCTGCAAGTGGAGCTGGGCGATCTTTCTGCCGAGGACGATAAGGCCCTAGCTCAGTGGTTGGCATCTGATGCGCCGAAGTATTTCCACGAGGCAAAGGCGGCCTTTCATATGCTTGCCGGTCGTGGGATAGAGCTGGCCGGCATTGCCCATGACACGGCCCTTGCTGCCTACCTGCTTCGCCCAGGTCAGCGCACTTACGCGCTTGCCGACGTCTACCAGCGCCACCTCCAAAAGACCCTCGGCGCCGCCAGGGAGCAGCTTTCGTTGCTGGACGATTCCTCCCTAGTGGACCAGGCCGCGGCAATTATGGAGCTGGCAGAAAGGCTCACTACGGAGCTGCAGGAGATTGACTCTTTCGAGCTCTATACCGACCTTGAGTTGCCGCTGGTAACCATCCTGGCGCGCATGGAGGTTACCGGAATTGCCGTTGACGTTGACATTCTCGAAACGCAAAAGGATGCCTTTGTAGAGCAAGTTGCCGAGCAAGAGCGTGCTGCCCGCGAGCTTGCCGGCGATGACAAACTCAACCTCAACTCACCCAAGCAGCTACAAACTGTACTCTTCGAGACCTTTGAGCTGCCCAAGACCAAGAAGACGAAGACGGGCTATTCCACCGCGGCCAAGGAGATTGAACAACTCGCGGCTAAGAATCCCCACCCGTTCTTAGACCACCTCTTGGCTCACCGTGAGTACCAGAAGATGAAGACCACCCTCGAAGGTCTAATCAAAACCGTGCAGCCGGATGGGCGCATCCACACCACGTTTAATCAGACGGTGACATCGACTGGCCGCCTGTCTTCTACCGAGCCAAATCTGCAGAATATCCCGGTGCGCACAGAAGCTGGACGACAGATTCGCTCCGCGTTTGTCGTAGGCGAGCGCTACGAAGAACTTATGACCGCGGACTACTCGCAGATTGAGATGCGTGTTATGGCGCACCTCTCCGCTGACCCGGGCCTCATCGAGGCCTACAAGGAAGGCGAAGACCTACACAACTATGTTGGCTCTCGAGTCTTTGACGTTCCCGTTGACCAAGTGACACCCGAACTGCGCCGCCGGGTTAAGGCCATGTCTTATGGGTTGGTATACGGACTTTCCGCTTTCGGTCTATCCCAGCAATTGGGCATTCCGGCGGGGGAGGCAAAGTCCATCATGGAAAGCTACTTTGAGCGCTTTGGCGGCGTGAAGAAGTACCTCGATGAAGTGGTGGTCCAAGCCCGCAAGGATGGCTACACGGCAACGCTCTTTGGCCGTCGCCGCTACTTGCCAGAGCTCAACTCTGATAACCGGCTAGCACGCGAGAACGCGGAGCGCGCAGCGCTTAATGCACCGATTCAGGGCACTGCCGCGGACATTATTAAGGTGGCGATGATTCGCGTGGACCGCGCACTGCAAGGAATGAAGTCTCGCGTGCTGCTTCAGGTGCACGATGAATTGGTAGTCGAAGTCGCCCCGGGTGAGGCCGACACGGTTCAAGAGATTCTCGAGCGAGAGATGGACTCTGCCATCGAGCTCAACGTGCCTCTAGAGGTCTCCGCCGGTGCCGGAAAGGATTGGGATGCCGCAGCCCACTAGCTCGGTTACTTTCTCCCGCCGAGAAAAGGCGCGCCTTAGGCTCGCCTCGCAAGGCCTAACCGTGCCGCGGTGGGAGAGTGCTGAGGAGGTGGTTCGCGCCTTCGGTGTAATACAAGGCCAGGACCTGCATTCTGTGCACCGGTCGCTGGCCTTGCGGGCGGAAGACCACTCAGATGCCGGAAATATTGTGCGTGGATATCCCATGCGCCATACGCTTTTTGCAGCTTCTATCAAGGACATAGGCTGGATAACAGAACTTTGTGCAAAGGGCCGCAAGGGTGATGTTGAACTACGACCGGAGGTGAACAAGCTAATTGATCGTCCACTTTCGCGCGCCGAGCTCAAAGAACGGGCTGCTACAACGTTGCCCGAGGTGCCTTTCTGGCATGTTGTGCGCGTAGCAATGGAAAGCGGTCACGCCGTCTACTGTGGAGCCGAGCAGCTCATCACACCCGTGGACCTGTCGGGGTTAGACGAAGCTTTCAATGGAGACAAGGTCGCAGCTACCGCTGACCTAATGGTCCGGTATTTCCGCACTCATGGCCCAGCGAGGCTGCGGGACTTTGCTTGGTGGACAAAGCTACCGCAAAGCCTAATAAGGCCAGCAGCTGAAAACCTTCCCCCTGATATCGTGCGGTGTGGGGAAGAATCCCAGGAACTTGCTTCGGCTGAGGTAGTGGAAATGGCCGAAGCACGAAACAAGCAATCGGTATTGCTGCTGGGGGCATTTGACGAGTACATCTTGGGTTATCAAGACCGTCTATTTGCGATGACGAAGGAAGTCCACGAGACACTCGTTCCTGGAAACCGCGGGGTATTTCGCCGCGCCATCGTTGTGGATGGACAGGTCCGCGGAACCTGGAATAAACAAGCTATTGAAGACCTGGGCATGCCCGACTATGCAGTGAGGAAGGTTCAGAAGTTATGGCGGGATGCGAACTAAGTTTTTAGGGAGCCTCTTCTGCGCAGAAAAAGTTATGAGTGTAAGCCGAAAAGCCAAGAAGGGAATTGCCGAGCAGTGACATTAGAAGACAAGACGAATAAGTGGACACTCCGCTTCTTTGAAACCCTCTGGGCCATTCAAGTAAACTTTCTTGCCATCGATATAGCTGACCTCGGCCTCGAACAGTTCCTTGCAGAGCATAAGGCCTATGCCATCGGGTACGGAATGATTGCGGTGGGGTATTTTGTGGGCGCCATGACTTTCGCCCGTGTGGCGCCTAACTCGAAAATCAGGAGACTTACGGCCGCTGCGGTGATGGTTGTAGCTACGGCACTAGCGTTCCTCTTTCCGTCCGCGTGGATGTTTGCTGCGTTGGTTATTTTCGCACTTGCTTATTACCTCTGGCCGCGAAAAGAAGGCGTGTCCATCTGAGGTCGGCGCTCCACTAGGCAATTGGCCAGCATATCGAAGGGAGTCTGGCCGAAGGCGAGGACACAGGCGCTCAAAACGCCTAGCAATAGCGGCATGATGAACGGCAATCCTGTCAGCGTGAGCAGGGAGAGTAGCAGCCAAGAATTGCGCAGGCAGGCTGCGCGCCATCCGGGGTGGGTAGCGATGATCTCCAACTTGAGCGACCACTTACCCAGCGACGTCGCCTTGGTGGCCTCCGCCCATACGCGGTAGGCATAAAAGACTAGGGCGAGGGCTATGGCATTGTAAACTTCGAGGGCTTGGCCGGTTAAGGGGGCTTCGGCAAGTGCATTGATTGCCCAGCGCGCCACAACGATAACGGCCGCTGCCAAGAAAGCGTCGATCCACCAGGCGAGGCCGCGACGCAGGAGTAGGCCAATTCGATCCAGAATCATGCCCATAGGTTAGCGGCAATTCCGGCAGACGAAAATGATCGTGCCCGGGAATATCTCGCCGCGCTCCGGCGACCATTGGCCCCACGTAGTGGTGAGATCCTTAGGCCATTCGGACTCGATGATGCGCTCGATGAGGTACGGACCTTCACCCTGTAAAGCCTGAAACCAGTCGGCGATGGTGCGATGGAACTCCGCATAGGTGAGGTTGCCATCGCGGTCTTGCTCCAGGTAAGCACGATCGAAATAACTGATATCGGCTGTCAGATCGGTGGGGTCATCAGGGAATATCCAGCGCATCGGGTGGTTGGCCGAAAGGACAAAGCGACCGGATGGTTTAAGAACGCGGGAGACTTCACTTAAGGCTAAGTCAAGGTTGGCAAGGAAGGGAAAGGCTCCGAACGCTGAAAATGCGGCGTCGAAAGAGTCCGTGGCGTAGGGGAGCGACAGTGCATCGGCCTGCGTTAAGGGGAGTCCGGGTGCAGCATGGTTGAGCATGCCGCGGGAAATATCGAAACCGGTGGCGAAGTGCGCGCGTGTCTGGAGCCAGTGGGTACATGGGGCGGAGCCGCAGCCAATTTCGAGGACGGAGGAAGCCGAGACGTCGCCTAGCAAGTGGGCTTGCTCTTCGTGGAGCATTTCTGGGCACCAGTAAAAGGAAGATAGGTAGTCGGGGTGCTCGGCGTGGTAGTTGGCGGCGTCGCTATCCCAGTAGGCCTGGTTTGCGTGCGAGGGGGAAGTCACGGTGGAAGAAATTCCTTTGCGAAGTAGTTGGTCCGTGTATTTGCCCTTTTAGCTGGACAGATGTAGTGTTAAACGGGCGTGTCTATGCCGCGGGTTGTTCTAAGCCCCTGTAGGAAGGCTTTAAGCAATCACGAGGCGGGATCGATTATTTCTCTTTTTAGCTGCATTTGCGCAGCTTAGCAAGCTTTTTTCGAGAGACGCGCAGTTGTCCAATTTCGATTTCCTACATTTATTCGGAGCATTTTTAAATATGCCATCTTCTAACACCCCGCAGGTTGCGATTAACGATATCGGAACCGCAGAGGACTTCCTCGCAGCTGTAGACGCCACCATCAAGTACTTCAACGATGGTGACATTGTCGAGGGTACTGTCGTCAAGGTTGACCACGACGAGGTACTGCTGGACATCGGATACAAGACCGAAGGTGTTATCCCTTCCCGCGAGCTGTCCATCAAGCACGACGTCAACCCGGACGAGGTTGTTGAGGTCGGCGATGAGGTTGACGCACTTGTTCTCACCAAGGAGGACAAGGAAGGTCGTCTGATCCTGTCCAAGAAGCGTGCGCAGTACGAGCGTGCATGGGGCGCCATCGAGGAGCTGCAGGCCAAGGAAGAGCCTGTTACCGGTACCGTTATCGAGGTTGTCAAGGGCGGCCTCATCCTGGATATCGGCCTGCGTGGCTTCCTGCCTGCATCCCTCGTTGAGATGCGTCGCGTCCGTGACCTGGAGCCGTACATCGGCCAGGAGCTGGAAGCTAAGATCATCGAGCTGGACAAGCAGCGCAACAACGTTGTCCTCTCCCGCCGTGCATACCTCGAGCAGACCCAGTCCGAGGTTCGCTCCGAGTTCCTGCACCAGCTGCAGAAGGGCCAGGTCCGCAAGGGCGTTGTTTCCTCCATCGTCAACTTCGGCGCCTTCGTCGATCTCGGCGGTGTCGACGGCCTGGTTCACGTTTCCGAGCTGTCTTGGAAGCACATTGACCACCCATCTGAGGTTGTCACTGTTGGTGACGAGGTAACCGTTGAGGTTCTGGACGTCGATCTGGACCGCGAGCGCGTTTCCCTGTCCCTGAAGGCTACCCAGGAAGATCCGTGGCGCGTATTCGCCCGCACCCACGCTGTGGGCCAGATCGTTCCGGGCAAGGTGACCAAGCTCGTTCCGTTCGGCGCCTTCGTTCGCGTCGAGGAGGGCATCGAGGGCCTCGTTCACATCTCCGAGCTGGCTCAGCGCCACGTCGAGGTTCCGGACCAGGTTGTCACCGTTGGCCAGGAAGTTATGGTCAAGGTCATCGACATCGATCTCGAGCGTCGTCGTATCTCCCTGTCCGTTAAGCAGGCAGACGAGGACTACACCGAAGAGTTCGATCCGTCCAAGTACGGCATGGCTGACTCCTACGACGAGCAGGGCAACTACGTCTTCCCTGAGGGCTTCGACCCTGAGACCAACGAGTGGAAGGAAGGCTTCGACGAGCAGCGTCAGGCTTGGGAGGCACGCTACGCAGAGTCCGAGCGTCGCTTCAACCTGCACACCGCTCAGATCGAGCGCAACCGCGCCGCAGCCGCTGAGGCTGCTGAGTCTGCAGAGTCCTCCAACTACTCCTCTGATTCCTCCGATGCAGCTCCGGCATCCGAGACTCAGGCAGAGGTTGGCGGCTCCCTGGCTTCCGACGAGCAGCTCGCTGCACTGCGCGACAAGCTGGCTGGCAACTAAAGCTTTCGCTTAGTTTCCGCTAAGCCTTAGGGCTTTGCTCACCGCCGCGCCCACTTCATCACCTAGATGGGGTGGGCGCGGCTTTTGTGATCTTATAGACAATTTGTGCAAACGTTTGCCAGATTGTTTACTGCCTCTAGGTGGTTGACCAGCGACGAAGTAAAAGCAAATAGAAAAACTCCCCGGCAAGTCCACAAAACGGGCTTTTGTTCATGTGGGAATCCTCTTATACTCAAGTGTGACGTTATAGCCAGTGCAGTACTGGTTATAAGTGGTATCGAATTGAGGAGTAAGAAGTGGCATCTATCAAGGACACTTCCGCCCACATCGTTGAAAGTATTGGCGGCGCCGACAACATCACGTCGCTGACGCACTGTGCGACGCGCTTGCGCTTTCAACTTGCTGATGCGGGGAGAGTTGATCAAGAAAAGCTCGATAGCGATCCAGCGGTGCTTGGCACCGTGCCGCAGGGCGCTCACGGCTACCAGGTAGTCATGGGCGGCGGCGTTGCTGACTACTACAACGAGATCATCAAACAGCCCGGTGTGCATGCCTCCAGCGACAAAGAGGCGTCCTCCAAGAAGGAATATGACGGGGTTCGCGGTAAGTACGACTGGGTGGATTACTGCTTCGAGTTCCTTTCTGATACCTTCCGCCCTGTTCTGTGGGCGTTGCTTGGTGCCTCACTCATCATCATGTTGCTGATCCTGGCAGACACCGCGCACATTCAGGATTTCCGCGCTCCGCTGGAGGAACAGCCGGAAGGCTTCCGCTTGGCTCACGCCATGTACCAGTCGGTCTTCTACTTCTTGCCGGTGATGGTCGGTGCGACCGCGGCCCAAAAGTTGGGTGCGAATATGTGGGTCTCCGCGGCTATTCCCGCAGCTCTGCTGACTCCTGAATTTATGTCGCTGGGTGAGCAAGGCGATACGGTCAACGTATTTGGCCTGCCGCTGGTTATTAACTCTTATGGCTCCCAGGTTTTCCCGCCCATTTTGGCCGCAATCGGCCTGTACTGGGTGGAAAAGGGGCTAAAGAAGATTATTCCTAGCGCGGTTCATATGGTCTTCGTGCCGTTCTTCTCTCTGCTCATTATGATTCCGGCAACGGCCTTCTTACTCGGCCCGTTCGGCATTGGCGTGGGCAACGGCATTTCCTGGATCCTGTACCAGATCAATGATTTCTCGCCGTTCATCTTGGCTATCGTTATTCCGCTGCTGTACCCGTTCCTCGTTCCGATGGGCTTGCACTGGCCGCTGAACGTCATCATGATTCAGAACATCGCAACCTACGGCTACGACTTCATTCAGGGCCCGATGGGCGCATGGAACTTCGCTTGCTTCGGCGTCGTAGGCGCGGTCATGGTTATCTCCTTCAGGGAGAAGAACAATGCCATGCGCCAGGTTTCTATCGGTGCCTTCGCTGCGGGCATGCTCGGTGGCGTGTCGGAGCCTTCCCTCTACGGTATCTTGTTGCGATTCCGCCGCAGCTACTACCGGTTGCTGCCAGGTTGTGCGATAGGCGGCGCCATCATCGGTCTCTTCGATGTCCGCGCTGAGGCCTTCGTCTTTACCTCTGCGTTGACCACTGGCGCTATGACCCCGCAGCTGGGTTACGTACTTGGTATCGCGGCTGCGTTCCTTACCTCTTTCTTCCTGACCTTGTTCTTCGGCTACCGCACTGCAGAGGAAAAGCAGGAAGACTTGGAGCGCATCGCTCGCGAACAGGGCGAATCTGTGGAGGACGTAGCTGCTCGTTCGGAGTTTAAGCCCACCAATGCTGGGAAGGAAGAGTCCTCGAATGCGGGTGGCGCAGTTGCTGCCAGCGCTGCGGGCGCTGCTGCTACTGGTGTTGCCGCCAAGCAGGCTGGCAAGGACGACATCGTGCTGGATTCCCCTCTGGAAGGCGAGGCAGTAGATCTTTCGGAGGTTCCGGATCCTATCTTCGCAGGCGCAAAGCTGGGGCCTGGCATGGCTGTCCAGCCAACTGGCAATACCGTCTATGCGCCTGCCGACGGCAAGGTGCTCACCGTTCAAAAGTCCGGCCATGCGGTAGGCCTAAGCCTCGACAATGGCGTGCAGCTGCTCATTCACGTAGGTCTCGATACCGTTGAGCTGGGAGGCGAGGGCTTCGATGTGCACGTGGAAAAGAAGCAACGCATATCCGCAGGTGACAAGTTGATTAGCTTTGACCCGGAATTCATTCGTTCCAAGGGCTATAACTTGATTACTCCAGTTGTGGTCACTAACGCCACTAAGTTCGGCGCGGTCTCCGGCGAAGCCGGCCAGGTTACCCTGAATGATGATTTGCTCCGCATTCCACCGAAGCCAGAGGAAGCAGCGGAATAAGGGATCGCTGACACCTATAGCGACAGAGGAATCCCACATCATCGCGTATGGTGGGGTTCCTTTTCGCGTAGGGTGGCTGCCATGAAACTCATTGGGCTTACAGGTGGTATTGGCAGTGGCAAGTCAACAGTCGCGAGGATCTGCCGCGAACGCGGATGGGAAGTGGTCGATGCCGATGGCATTGCGCGCGACGTCGTCAAGCCCGGGCGGCCTGCGTTAGCGGAGCTGGTGTCAGCATTTGGAGAAGATATTTTGCTGGCAGATGGCAGCCTTAACCGCAAGGAATTGGCTCGGCGAGCCTTTGCGGACAAGGAACACACCGAGTTGTTGAATTCCATTACCCATCCACGCATCCAAGCGGAAACGCAGCGCCAATTCGCGGCGGCACGTGAAGATGGCTATGATTTTGCGGTTTACGATATGCCGCTTTTGGTTGATAACGGCTTAGACAAAGACATGGACTACGTCATCGTGGTGGACGTGGCGGTAGAAGAGCGCGTCCGTCGCCTCGTAGCTTCACGCGGGTTGGAAGAGGAAGACGCGCGCCGTCGCATTGCAGCGCAGGTACCTGATGAGGTGCGATTGGCCGCGGCTACGCACGTCATTGACAACAATGGCACGTTGGAGCAGTTGCGCGCGCGAGCGGCCGAGGTCATGGACCGCATAGAAGCGGACTCTTAGATGCGGAGTCACCCAAACTTTAACCGTTGGGCGGTTAGAGTTTACGCAGTTTAGAAGTTGTGTTAACTTCCGCGTCTTAAGCTACTCGCCGTGGGAACGTGGGATACTGGACCTTTTGATAATCACGCTGCGCGAGAACTGCTCGCTAGCCTGCGTGATGGTTCTTTCGATCTCACAGCCTTTCAGAAGTCATGTGCCGAGGAGCCCTTAGACTCCGATGACGCGGAAACCATGATCGCGCTGGGCGCTCTGTTAAAGCTGAAGGCTGATGCACTGCCGGAAGGCATTCACCGCGAGGATCTTGCACCCCTGTATACACCGCAGTCTAAAGCATGGTTGCGTCGCCGCATTAATAGTGCAATGCGCCCAGAGACGTCTTCTGTCTATGCGCTGTGGGAGACCACCGGCGAGCTGGAAGAGTGGCTGCGCACCGCGCAGGACTCCTTGCCGTGAACATAGCTAGCCGCGCCATATAAGCAGTAGAGTAGTGGGCATGGCTTTTGCTGCTGAACATCCTCTTATTCCAAATTCCGAGCACCGCGTCGTCAGCGAGGTCGAGCGCACCCCAGGTGAGTTTCAGGTTGTCTCTGAATACGAACCGGCCGGCGACCAGCCCGCTGCTATTGCAGAGCTCAATGAGCGCCTCAACCGCGATGAGCGCGATGTAGTACTCATGGGTGCTACCGGTACAGGTAAGTCCGCCACAGCTGCATGGTTGATCGAAAAACAGCAGCGACCCACGCTGGTGATGGCACCAAATAAGACCCTGGCAGCGCAGCTAGCGAACGAGCTGCGCCAACTTTTGCCGCATAACGCGGTGGAGTACTTCGTTTCTTATTATGACTATTACCAGCCAGAGGCTTATATTGCGCAGACGGATACCTATATTGAGAAGGATTCGTCTATCAACGAGGATGTAGAGCGCCTGCGCCACTCGGCCACCTCGGCGCTGCTGTCCCGCCGGGACGTGGTGGTTGTGTCCTCGGTGTCCTGCATCTATGGCTTGGGTACACCGCAGTCCTATTTGGATCGCTCGGTCATTATTTCCGTGGACGAGGAGCTAGACCGGGACCGCTTCCTCCGTTTGTTGGTGGATATCCAATACGAACGCAACGACGTAGGATTTACCCGCGGCACCTTCCGCGCCAAGGGCGACACGGTCGATATCATTCCGGCGTATGAGGAACGTGCGGTGCGCATTGAATTCTTCGGCGATGATATTGATTCTCTCTACTACATTCATCCCGTCACTGGCGATGTCATCGAGGAAGTAGATGAGGTGCGCATCTTTCCCGCGACCCACTACGTGGCCGGACCTGAACGCATGGAAAAGGCCGTAGCTGCCATCAAAGAGGAATTGGCCGAGCGCCTGGACGATCTAGAAAACCGCGGCAAACTGCTGGAGGCACAACGACTTCGCATGCGCACCGAATACGATCTAGAAATGATCGAGCAGGTAGGTTTTTGCTCCGGCATCGAGAACTACTCCCGCCACGTCGATGGCCGTCCAGCCGGTTCCGCGCCGGCTACGCTGCTGGATTACTTTCCCGAGGATTTTCTCACCATTATTGACGAGTCTCACGTCACGGTCCCACAGATTGGCGGCATGTTCGAGGGCGATATGTCCCGCAAGCGCAATCTGGTGGAATTCGGTTTCCGTCTGCCCTCCGCGGTGGATAACCGCCCGCTGACCTTCGATGAGTTTGAACAACGCGTGGGACAAACCGTCTACATGTCCGCCACCCCTGGCGACTTTGAACTTACGTCCTCGGACGGTGAGTACGTGGAGCAGGTGATTCGCCCAACTGGTCTGGTGGATCCGAAGGTTACCGTCAAACCTACGAAGGGCCAGATTGATGATCTCATCGATGAGGTACGCACCCGCATTTCGCAGCAAGAGCGAGTCCTGGTGACCACGCTGACTAAACGCATGGCAGAAGACCTCACCGATTACTTGTTGGAGCAAGGCATTAAGGTGCGCTACTTGCACTCGGATATCGATACCTTGCAGCGCGTCGAGCTTTTGCGGCAATTGCGCCTCGGCGAGTTTGATGTGCTGGTGGGCATTAACCTCCTGCGTGAGGGCCTTGACCTCCCCGAGGTATCGCTCGTTGCCATCTTGGATGCAGACAAGGAAGGCTTCTTGCGCTCTACCACCTCGCTCATCCAGACCATTGGCCGTGCTGCCCGTAACGTCTCTGGCGAGGTGATTATGTATGCCGATAAAATCACCGATTCGATGCACGAGGCAATCGAGGAGACGGAGCGGCGCCGCGAAAAGCAAATAGCCTATAACAAGGAACACGGCATTGACCCGCAGCCTTTGCGGAAGAAGATTGCCGATATCCTTGACCAAGTCTATGAAGACGGCGGGGACGAAGAGTCTAACTCTGATCCCTCTACAGTGGTGGAGAAGCGGGATATTTCCAGCATGGCTACCGATGAGGTGCAGGCGCTTATCGATGACCTCTCGGCCCAAATGGGTGCCGCCGCGCGCGAGCTTAAATTTGAACTGGCTGGTCGTCTGCGCGATGAGATTGCTGATCTAAAGAAGGAATTGCGTGGATTGAAGGAAGCGGGAATTTAGTTTTCTCCCCCTGAAAGTGATGATTGGCTCCGAGGGTACTTTTCTAAAAGGCTGCGCTAGTTATACTGGATAAGTGCCAGAAGCGCCGTTTAGTTGTCACTGCGAAATAGTTCAACTGCAAGGAGAATAATGCTTACTTATAAAAACATTGCCGTCGGCACCGATGGCTCTGAAACCTCCCTGCGCGCAGTCCGCGCTGCGGCGTCCATGGCACGGGCGTACGACGCTAAGCTGATTATTATCTCAGCTTTTTATAACCACGCTGGATCCATGCTTGGTGCTCCGAGGGGCGACGAAGCCGGTCTGCCCGTTGTAAGTGAGGACATGGCCGGTACCTACCTGACCAATGCCACCCGTATCGCCGAGTCGGAGGGTGCGGAACACATTGAGATCGTAGGGAAATCTGGAGACCCAGTAAAAGCCTTGTTGGAAGTAGGCCAGGACTATGACGTGGACCTGTTCGTGGTGGGAAACCGCGGCGTGAATTCCGTTCGTGGTCGAGTCTTCGGTTCTGTCCCAACGGAACTAACCCACAAGTCAAAGGTGGACGTCGTCGTAGTTAATACCAGCGAGAAACGTTAATCCTTTTTCGTTGTTACACTGGCAGTAATGCCTCTGTAGGCTAAATAAACACTCTGGGTACACACCCACAAAGAAAGGTCATCATGAGCGACTACAACTCGATCGTTGTCGGTACTGACGGTTCTAAGTCTTCTCTCCTCGCTGTAGAGCGAGCAGCTAAGATCGCCGCTGCTTTCGATTCCAATCTGATTATCGGTTGTGCTTACTACGAAAACCAGGAGCAGGCTTCCAAGACCCTGCGTCAGGATTCCGTAACCATTTTGGGCGATGAGAAGGCGGGGGAAAACCTCAAGGAGGCTAAGGCACACGCTGAGAAGTTCGGCGCTTCCAAGGTCGAAACCGCTGTTCGCCCGGGCACCCCAGTGCAGGCCCTGATGTCCATCGTCAACGACAACCATGCTGACCTGCTTATCGTGGGCAACCGCGGCATCAACTCCCTGACCGGTCGTCTGCTGGGCTCCGTGCCAGCAGACGTTGCTCGCCAGTCTGACTGCGATGTAATGATCGTTCACACCGTCAGCTAAAAGCGGTGATTAAAACCCGCCTTGGTCTTGTTCTGGAAAGACCAAGGCGGGTTTCGTCGTTAAGCGCAGCTTAGTCCTTAGGGTGTGCGGCGTTGAATGCGGCGGCGATGGCGTTACCGTTCGCGCCCTGAATCAAGGGGATAGAGAAGTCGCCCTCCTCATTGGCAGCGGCCAAAGGGCTCAGCGAGCCGTGGGAGAGCAACTGCTCCTGCGGGCTCAGATTGCGGATGAGCACAGAGTGAATCCGGTCCGGATGCTCATTAGCCACATCGCCGTAGGTCAATGGATCATGTTGTCCGTCATCGCCAATGAGAATCCATTGCATATCCGGGTAGGCAATGAGCAGATTGCGCAGCTGAACACGCTTGTGCTCCTGACCGCTGCGGAAAAGTCCCGTCTCCGTTGGGCCCCAGTCCGTCAGCAGCATGGGACCCGCGGGGAAACCATGGTGAGACAGGAATTTCTTGAGCGAGCCAAAAGTATTCCACGCGCCCGTAGATAGATAAAATACTGGGGCTTGGGGGAAGCGCTGTTGTAGTTGAGCATAGAATTCGGCCATTCCGGGAACGGCCTGTCGCTTGCTAGGGCGCTTGGCCCAGGAATTCCACGCCGCGGTGAGCGCACGCGGCAGCCACGTGACAAGCACCGTGTCATCGATATCGCTAACAATGCCGATCTTGGCCGCCGGATCAACGATAAGTAGTTGGGCCTCCACGGCATTCGCGTTTGCGGCCTCGATTGTTGCCGTATGCCACCCGGGCTCTAATCCGTGGTCATGGACTAGTAAGTCAATGTATCCGTTTCGATCGGTGGTGCCGGTGACAGTCTTTTCCCCAATAGTTACCGAAACGTCGTGGTGTTCTACTTGAATGGTGAGAAACTGCTGGTAGCCGCGCTTGCCCCATGTATCCCTTTTGCCTTCATCAGGATCGTGCATGAGTACGCGGCCGAAGACTCTCACCTGTTCGGTGGTGCCATAACCTGTATATCCCACAATCAGGGGCTGCCACCCACCCCGTTGGGAGCGTTTCAAGGTAAAGGAATTTAGCGAGCTTTCAGCTTTGCGCATGATGTCAGATAAGGCCATAGCATGAAGCTTACGGGAGCCTAAAGAACTTCGCCGCAGTCACCGACGAGCGTGAGCGATTGAGTGGCACGAGTGATGCAGACATAGAGGTTCTGCAATCCCTGTGGGGAGGCGTCCACGATGCGCTGCGGATCGAGCACGACCACGTGGTCAAACTCGAGGCCCTTGTAGTGCTCCGCCGTAGCGGCGTCAATAACCGCGGTGAGCCTGCCGTCCTCTTCGCTGTGTACTCCAGGGGTGCAGGTGCCGTGCTCAAGCCGGCGGACCTGCACTCCATCACGGATGGCTGTCGCCGGAATGGCGTCAGGGTTAATCATTTCCAATAGTCCATTGGCCAAATCCGTGATGGGCTGCGGGGTGCGATAGTTGACGGTAAGAAAATGGTGACGAAAGCGTTGAGCCACAAAAGGCTCGAGAGTCTCGCCCCAGTCATCAACACCTGCTGGGGAACCAGTCTGGGAGGTATCACCCACCAAAGTCATCCACCGGGAAGGGCAGCGGCGGAAGAGCATTCGCCACTCCATAGGTGTTAATTCCTGGGCCTCGTCCACGATGATGTGACCATAAGCCCACGTATGGTCTTCGCGGGCGCGTTGGGCAGTGGTGCGTTTATCGCGTACTTCCTGGCGGTGCGCCAGGGTCTCGGCGTCGATGACATCGTGGGCAGAGAGGATTTCTGCTTCAAACATGTCATCATCATTATCTGTGGACTCGGAGGAGGACAAGATATCCAATGCGTCTTCCGCATCAGCCACTTGCTCACGCCACGCGGCATCATCGGCTGCCTTCTTTTCTTCAGGGTTGGGCAGGCCGATGAGGACGGCAAGCTCGTCTAACAAGGCCGCATCCGAATCCGTCCATGCTCGTCCATCTGCCCGGTAGAGCGCTTCTTGGGTTTCTTCGTCATATCCGTGCGCGGCATAAGCGATGCGCTCGCGCGAGGAGACTAGTGCAGCAAGTACATCTGTGGGGTGTAGTTCGGGCCAAAACTCATCGATCAAGGCAGTGACGGCCGCGTCCTCAGCAAGGTCATCGTGGAATTGATCGATATCGGCGCGCGAAAGAAGATTCTTTCCGCCAAGCGGATCGGCACCTACCGTGTCTGCCATCTGCTGGGCTAGGTCTTCTACGAGGTGCTCAATGAAGGCACCACGCGCCTCATTGTGTGGCTTTCGCGAGCGCCGGGCACGTGTGCGGGCGCTTTTCACCATGTTTGGCGTGACGCTTAGGGTAAGGCCGTCGACTGCTAGCTCACGGGGGGCGTCGGGAAGCAGCTGGTAGTCCTTGACCGCGGTGGAGAGGATTTCCACCATAGCGTCGCTACCCTTGATTTCCCGAGCTACGAGGTCTTCCTCGTGGCTTGGTTCAATTCCAGGGAAGAGCCCACCAATGGTTGAGAGCACCACGCCGGTCTCACCCAGTTCGGGGAGCACGCGCGAAATATAGTCCAAGAAGCTGCTATTGGGACCAACGATGAGTACGCCCGTGGCAGAAAGTAGCTCGCGGTGGGTATAGAGCAGATAAGCAACGCGATGCAGCGCAACTGCGGTTTTACCGGTACCGGGGCCGCCTTCTACCACCATCACGCCGCGGGTGTTATCGCGGATAATCTCGTCCTGCTCCCGCTGAATGGTCTCCACAATGGAGGCCATGTGGCCCGTGCGGGCTCGCTGCATAGCGTGATAGAGAGCGGATTCGCTCGCTACGCCGGTCTCTTCTTCACGCACGCCAGGGCCAGACAGAACCTCATCATGAATTCCGGTGACGGTGCGCCCTTTGGTCCGGATTTGGCGGCGGGTGTGTACGCCTTCTGGTTGGGCGGTGGTAGCGAGATAGAAGGGCCGTGCCATGGGGGCACGCCAATCTAGAAGGAGCGTGCGATAGTCATCTTCACGCGCATCGAGTCCCATGCGGCCGATGTAGCGGCGATCTAGGCCTTCCGAGGTGGGATTGTCACCTGGGGCATCGATGTCGATGCGGCCAAAGACCAAACCCATTTGGGCCACATTGAGACGATCCAGCTTGGCTTGGAGCCCGTGGTATTCCGTTTCGCGGCGCACCAAGGCATCCGCGTCCGGGGTGGAAGGATCTACGTCCGCCTGCACCTCATTAAGCCGTTCATTTGCCGCGGCCACCTCATCGTCGAGGCGGGAGAATAGGCCGTCCACATAATCTTGCTCCGTAGCGATGGCTTCGCGCTCCGAGGAACCTTCGGCCGCCGCGTGCTTATTGGATGCTGAGTTCACGTGACTCCTTGGTGATTGGACGTTGATGGGGTGGAAGGTGCCGGGCACGCTGTCCGGCGAGGGGGAGAGATGAGTTTAGACTCTGCTGTGACAAAGAACAACGGCCCAGCATAAGGCTGGGCCGTTGAGTCATCGCCGAGATAGTCGGCCGAGGAAGATGTGGCTACTTAGAGCGCTTTTCCAGCTTCTTGATAGCTGCCTCAATCTTCTTATTTGCCTCCTGCTGTAGCTTGTCAGCGTGCTTGGAGGCCTTCTTGTTTGCGCGCTTGGACTTTGCGCCATCCAGCTTGGCGACGGCCTTATCGGCACGTGCCTGAGCCTTGGTAGCTGCCTTCACCGCACGGGTACGGGCGATGTCGCGATTAGCTTGCGCGGCCTCGAGCCAGTCACCCTTATTGTCATCAACATAAGTCTTGGCGTTGTCGACCGAGTCCTCAATGAAGGACTTGGCGTTGCCCAGCAAGTCGCGGCCAGACTCCTGCCAATCGTCCTTGTTGTCCTCTACGTAGGTCTTGGCATCGTCAACATAGGACTTTGCGGTATCTAGCAGACCACGGCCGGTGGACTGCCAGTCATCCTTGTTGTCGTCTACGTAAGCCTGTGCCTTGGCAGAGGTCTCGTTGATCCAGTCGCCGGCCTTGGAAGACAGCTCGTTAGCACGGGCAGAGAGCTCTTCGCGCTTCTGCTCGGATTCAGACTTAGTAGGCAGCGCCTGCTGAATCTTTTTGTTCGTGCGCTTGCCGGCCTTCTGCGCGCGCCAACGCAGGGAAGGCTTGCCCTCGGTGTCCTGGGTAGCGATAAACAGGGCGCCGAGCAAAGCGGTGTTGGTAACGAATCCGTTGCGGCGGGATTCCTTGTCTTCCTTGTTGTCTGCAGCCCAGAAGTTGTTCTTGCCAATCAGGTTGGGCAGGGTAGCGGCCGCCAGTACCGCAGCGGAAGTGCGCGGTGCCTTGCCCAGAGCCAAGGTGGAGCCCGCGCCTACCTTAGCGCCGCCAATGGCGCGGGTAACTAGTTCTGGGTCATTGGGGATGTAGCCCTGGTACTCAGAAGGAACGGCCTTGCGCACGGTCTTGAGGAAACCCTCGGTTTCCTTCACGTGCTCGGACGCGTTGCGCAGGTTGTCTACGCCTTCCCATACAAATACGGATGCCAGCATGGGGCGGGCAAGCTTGCGAATCATAGTCCTTAAAGCTCCTTAGCTCGTTGTTCTAGACCTATCGTGTGCTAGACCATTGTACGCGGAAATTAGCCACTGGATCACCAGCGGCGTTCCCACCAGTCACCAAGCTTGGGGCGCTCCTCGCCCAAGGTCGTGGACTTGCCGTGTCCTGGGCGCACGATCGTATTGTCGGGGAACTCATCAAAGATGCGCGCCGTAACGTCCTTATAAAGGCGTACGAAGTCACCCTCAGAGGTGGTCTTGCCCAGGCCGCCGGGGAAGAGGGAATCGCCTACAAAGAGGTTGGTGACGCCATCGATGCTTGCAACCAGAGCTGCCCCGCCGGGGGTGTGGCCGCGCAAGATGATGACTGGCAGCTGAAGACCCGCGAACTCGATGGAATCGCCCTCGCGCAGCTCCACGTCTACCTCAGCCGGGATGGCGGGGGAATCCAGGAAGGAGGCGTAGTGAGTGGAACCCGTTTCGGACAAAATCTCCTCGAGTGCGCGCACGTGATCCCAGTGGCGGTGCGTCGTGAGAACCGCGGTAATTTTCACTCCGGCTTTGCGGGCCATGTCGAGGATTGCGGGGGCGTCATCGGCGGCGTCGACAAGCAAGCCCTCTTCGCCCGCCTGTAGGAGGTAGCAGTTATTGTCCATCTCGGACACGGAAATCTGATGTAGCTGAAGCTCGTTAGTCATGTTTCCTAGCCTACGGGTACATTCGAGGGGAGATTGCAATCCCTAGTACTGGAGGTCTGAGCACAGTGGCTGATCGTTTGGTGGTGCGCGGTGCCCGCGAGCACAACCTCAAGGGCGTGGATATCGATATCCCCCGCGATAAAATGGTTGTTTTTACCGGTCTATCCGGCTCCGGTAAATCTTCGCTGGCCTTTGACACCATCTTTGCTGAAGGTCAGCGACGCTACGTGGAATCCTTGAGTTCTTATGCCCGCATGTTCTTAGGGCAGATGGACAAGCCGAACGTGGAATTTATTGATGGCCTGTCACCCGCGGTGTCCATTGATCAAAAATCCACCAACCATAATCCACGTTCTACGGTGGGCACGATCACGGAGATCTACGACTATCTGCGCTTGCTATTTTCCCGTGCTGGTACCCCGCACTGCCCAAAATGCGATGCGGTGATTGAGCGCCAAACACCGCAGCAGATTGTGGATGCGGTGCTGGATCTGGAAGAAAAGCTGAAATTCCAGGTGCTTGCACCGGTAGTGCGCAAGCGCAAGGGCGAGTTTGTGGATCTTTTCCAAGACCTGTCGGCTCAGGGTTATTCCCGCGTGCGAGTGGATGGAGAGACCCATCAGCTCAGCGATCCTCCCAAGCTAAAGAAGCAGATCAAGCACAATATTGAAGTAGTGGTTGATCGCTTGCAGGTAAAGGCCTCGCAGAAGCAACGTTTAACGGATTCGGTGGAAACGGCCCTGCGCTTGGCGGATGGCCTAGTCACCATCGAGTTCGTGGATAGGGAGGAGCTCACCCACACGTACTCGGAGAAGGCCGCCTGCCCGAATGGCCATACGCTGACCATCGAAGAGTATGAGCCCCGTGCTTTTTCTTTCAATGCCCCGTTTGGTTCTTGCCCGGTGTGTGACGGTTTAGGTACCAAGCTGGAAGTCGATGTTGACCTGCTTATTCCGGATCCAGAGGCCCCGGCGGTTGATGCGATTCAGCCGTGGCACTCCTCTCCCAACTCCCGCTACTTTGTCAAGCTAGTGGAGGGACTGGGTAAGACAATGGGGTTTGACCCTAAGACGCCAGTGAACGAATTGACCAAGGAGCAGCGCCACGCGCTCATCTATGGCACGGACGAGGAGGTGCAGGTTCGGTACAAGAACCGCTACGGGCGCCAGCGCAATTGGACCGCGCCGTTTGAGGGCGCGACCGGTTTCATTCACCGCAAGCTGGAAACGACCGATTCTCAGTCCCAAAAAGACCGCCTGCTGCAGTACACCCGCCGCGTGCCGTGCAGCACCTGTAAAGGCACGCGCTTGAAGCCGGAGATCTTGGCTGTCCGCTTGGCTTCTACTACTCATGGTGAGCAGTCCATTGCGGGACTGTGTGCGCTTTCGATTGAGGATGCCTCTGAATTCCTGGA
Organism: Corynebacterium sp. S5S1; assembly: GCF_001913985.1. Lineage (NCBI taxonomy): Bacteria > Bacillati > Actinomycetota > Actinomycetes > Mycobacteriales > Corynebacteriaceae > Corynebacterium > Corynebacterium sp. S5S1. Next base: position 22,279 of record NZ_MKXT01000007.1, on the reverse strand, counting down.
CTCTTTGGTGCTGGGACACCGCGAGGAAATCATTGCCGGTGCGGTACTCAAGGAAACCCAGGCTCGGTTGCGCTTCCTTCTGGACGTCGGTCTGAATTACCTGACCCTGGATCGCGGCGCATCCACGCTTTCGGGCGGCGAGGCACAACGCATCCGTTTGGCTACGCAGATTGGTTCCGGTTTGGCCGGTGTACTTTATGTGCTCGATGAACCTTCCATTGGTTTGCACCAACGCGATAACCACCGGCTTATTAAGACGCTGCAGCGTTTGCGCGATATTGGCAATACCCTCATTGTGGTCGAGCATGATGAAGACACCATTCGGGAGTCCGATTGGCTCGTAGATGTGGGCCCGCGTGCCGGTGAATATGGTGGCGAGGTGGTCTACCAAGGCGAACCGGTGGGAATTGAAAAGGTAGAGGAGTCCCTTACTGGCCAGTATTTATCTGGCAAGAAGGTGCTCGCAGTCCCGGATCACCGCCGCGAGATCGACAAGGACCGCACCCTGAAAGTCGTGGGTGCGCGCGAGAATAACCTCAAGGGCATAAACGTCGAAATCCCGCTGGGAGTGCTGGCGTGCATTACCGGCGTTTCCGGCTCGGGTAAATCCACCGTGGTCAATGAGATTTTGGCCAAGACCTTGGCCAATAAGCTCAACCGTGCCCGCCAGGTCCCCGGCCGTGCCAAGCGCGTCGAGGGCGTGGAGCACCTAGATAAGCTGGTCCAGGTAGACCAGAGCCCGATTGGCCGTACCCCGCGTTCCAACCCGGCGACCTATACGGGCGTCTTTGACAAGATCCGAAACCTTTTTGCCGAAACCCAAGAGGCCAAGGTCCGCGGCTACAAGGCCGGCCGCTTCTCCTTCAATGTCAAGGGTGGGCGCTGCGAGGCATGCCAAGGCGATGGCACCATCAAGATCGAGATGAACTTCCTGCCGGACGTGTATGTTCCGTGTGAGGTGTGTGAGGGCGCTCGCTATAACCGCGAGACCTTGGAGGTGCACTACAAGGGCAAGAACATCGCCGAGGTACTCGACATGCCAATATCTGAGGCAGCGGACTTCTTCGAGCCCATCAACTCGATTCACCGCTACCTTGCCACGCTTGTCGACGTCGGTTTGGGCTACGTTCGCCTCGGCCAAGCCGCTACTACGCTTTCGGGCGGTGAGGCGCAACGCGTTAAGCTCGCCTCGGAGCTGCAAAAGCGCACCAACGGTAGGACCATCTACATCTTGGACGAGCCGACCACTGGTCTGCACTTTGAGGACATTCGCAAGTTGATGTTGGTTATCCAAGGCCTCGTAGACAAGGGCAATTCGGTGCTTGTCATCGAGCACAACCTCGATGTCATCAAGGCTGCGGACTGGATCGTGGATATGGGGCCGGAAGGCGGCGCCGGCGGTGGCACCGTAGTCGCCCAAGGCACCCCGGAAGATGTTGCGCAGGTGGAAGGCTCCTATACCGGAAGGTACCTAAAGGAAATGTTGAAGTAGGGACACAGTGAATAGTTACAGTCTCGGCGTCAGCCTGCTGGCAGCGCTCACTCTGTTTACGGTGAGTGCCTGCTCTAGCGATCCTGAGACTGAGAAGGCCTCAGCACCCGCGACGGCCTCTCCGGCACCCAACCCGGACTCAGTGCGCACACAGCTTGACCGTGCAGTGGACAAGACCGCAAGGAAGTACCACGCCAAGGTTGGGGTCGCTATTTCAGCCGGCGATGACGCCATTGCTGTGGGCGATAAGGGCAAGGGTCCTGTCTGGTCCACCATTAAGGTGCCAATCGCTATCGCGGCGCTGAAAGACGGCGCGGATAAAAGCCTGGTTGACTTGGCAATCAAGGAATCCGATAACGATGCCGCCTACTCCTTGTGGTCCCAGGTGCAATGGCACGAAGGCTCCGCCGATAAGGCCGTAGAGGAATTGCTCGAAGACTATGGATCGCACGCGGATATCCATAACACCGCCTTCGGCTACTCCACGTGGTCATTGAAAGACCAAGCAGTCTTCGGTGCTGAATTGCCTTGCATCGAGGAGGCGGACTACGTCCACAAGGTACTCAAAGACATTGTGTCCTGGCAGAAAATTGGCCTGTCGAAAGAGAAGCGAACCCGCGCCAAAAGTGGCTGGGGCTTGGACGAGGACGAAAATGAGTACACCTACCGCCAATTTGGTGTTCATGAGGTTACCGGAAAGCGCGTCGGTGTCGCGTTATCTGTGGTTACCGATGGCGAGGATTATGCCAAAGCTGAGCCAGCGGTAAAGTACCTCGCCCATGAAATGGTGGGCATCGTTGATAGAGGGGTAAAGAAGGGCATTATTAAACCAGCTGCCCATTGCAAGGACAGCTAAGCGAGTTGCAATTTGGTGGAAAGAGTAGAAGCTGCTATCCTCAAAGCCACTACCGCCCATGACGCCTTTTCAAGGTTTGTGGGTCACAAGCGGAGTATCTCCCACCCGATGCCGCGAATACCGTTCGTAGGATAAAGGTAAAGGTAACCAAGCAAACGTGCTTGGCACTGTGAGAACTCCCGGCTGTCTTTGGCAGACCGGGTTTGATTCGTTTGTGGTCCCGGTAGGTGAACTACTTACTCATACACCCCCTAATCGAGGAGAACCACAATCAGCGCTGAAGCTCGCATCAATGAGCGTATCCGAGTACCCGAGGTCCGTTTGGTAGGCCCCGGTGGTGAACAGGTGGGCATCGTCCGTACTGATGATGCTCGCAAGCTTGCATACGAGGCTGACCTTGACTTGGTTGAGGTCGCCCCAAAGGCAAAGCCCCCAGTGGCCAAGATCATGGACTACGGCAAGTTCAAGTACGAGCAGGCTCAGAAGGCTCGCGAAGCCCGTAAGAACCAGCAGCAGACCGTGGTTAAGGAACAGAAGTTCCGCCCGAAGATCGATGATCACGATTATGAGACCAAGAAGGGTAACGTAGTTCGCTTCCTCGAGAAGGGATCCAAGGTCAAGGTGACCATTATGTTCCGTGGCCGTGAGCAATCGCGTCCGGAGCTGGGTTTCCGCCTCTTGGAGCGTTTGGCCGATGACGTCGCTGAAGTTGGCGTTGTTGAGTCCCGCCCCAAGCAGGATGGTCGCAATATGACCATGGTTTTGGGTCCGGTTCGCAAGGGCAAGAAGTAGACCAGATTCCACGTAGGATTTAAGGACTTAATACTCATGAAGCAGAAGACCCACAAGGGCACCGCAAAGCGTATCAAGGTGACCGGTTCCGGCAAGCTGCGCCGTGAGCAGGCTGGCCGCCGCCACCTGCTGGAGGGCAAGCCGTCCAAGCGTACCCGTCGTCTGAAGGGCACCGAGGCAGTCGCACAGCCTGACACCAAGCGCGTCAAGCGCCTGCTCGGCCGCGCATAATAGCGCCGAATCAACCCACATCCGCCATCACAATTCGAATTAAGGAAGTATCACTGTGGCACGAGTAAAGCGCTCAGTTAACGCAAAGAAGAAGCGTCGCGCGATTCTGAAGTCCGCTAAGGGCTACCGCGGCCAGCGTTCCCGCCTGTACCGTAAGGCGAAGGAGCAGTGGCTGCACTCCATGACTTACGCTTACCGCGATCGTCGCGCTCGTAAGTCTGAGTTCCGTAAGCTGTGGATCCAGCGCATCAACGCTGCTGCCCGCATGAATGACATCACCTACAACCGTCTCATCCACGGCCTGCGCCTGGCTGAGATCGAGGTTGACCGCAAGATCCTGGCTGAGCTTGCTGTCAATGACTTCGAGGCATTCTCCGCACTGTGTGAGGCTGCCAAGGCTGCCCTGCCTGAGGATGTTAACGCTCCTAAGGCTGCCTAGTTACTAGGAATACAACGCCCGTTTCTCCGGCTTATGTGCCAGGCGAAGCGGGCTTTGTTGGTTTTACGCTCTATCTGTCCAGTGAGCTCGGCCTCGCATGCTACATTGGGTCGAGACCCCGAGTAACCCCGAGACCGAGGAGCAGATTTCCCTGTGACAAACCCAAATGGTGGCTACCAACCAGAAAACGGCGAGTATTCTGGCCATTCCTATGACAACAACCTTGGCCCGCAGTACAACCCCTATAGCCAGCAGGCCGGTTACCAGCCGCAGTACCACCAAGGCTATGCACCACAACCGAATATGGGTTCCTATCCGGTGCAGCAGCAGTATGTGGCGCAGGGAGCGCAAAAGTCTTGGATCGCGACTTTGCTGCTGTGCTTTTTCTTGGGCTCCTTCGGCGCGCATAACTTTTATACCGGCCGCACGAGCTTTGGCGTAGCGCAGCTGGTGCTTAATATCTTGGGCTGGGCTACTTTCTGGTTCTTGCTCGGATTCGCGTTTTGGGCCATCGTCGGAATCTGGGTCTTTATTGAGTTCATTATGATCATCGCCGGCGCCGGTGATTACGATAAGGACGCCCGCGGCGTGCCACTAGCTAAGTAGCATCCAACGTTGTGATCCTGTTCCCAAATCGGCAACAGGACTTTTTATTTTGCTTACGCAGCAGGGGCTGAGCCTGGGGCTAGGCAACTAGTAGGTAGGGTAGGAGCCATGAATTTGGATTTTGACTCTGCCTTTACTGAACGCACTCCGCGCATTGTTAACGCAGCCAAGCTGCACCGTGCGGCTAACCGGAAGAAGGCGAAGCAATTCCTGATTGAAGGAGAAAACGCTGTAGATGCCGCAGTGTCTACAGGCGCGGCTGTCGATGTTTTCGTCACTGAAAAGGCCGCAGAACGCTTCGGTGACATTATTACCGCCTGTGGATACATGGGGGTGTACGTACATCCCATTACCGATAAAGCGGCTAAGCATCTATCTGATACCGCCACCACCACGGGGCTTTTCGCGCTATGCAAGCCAGTGCTATGGTCCGCGGGCAAAATCCTTAACGGCAAGCCAAGTTTGGTCTCTGTTCCCGTGCTCACTTCGGAGCCGGGCAATGCAGGCACATTGATTAGGACTTCCGACGCCATGGGCGCAGATGGAGTAATTTTTGCGGGCGAGACGGTCGATCCCCTCAGCTGCAAGGTAGCGCGCGCTTCAGCCGGTTCGCTATTTCATGTCCCAGTAGCGCGGGATCCCAATATCAAAGACGTTTTGGGGCAGCTGCGTAAATCAGGCATGCAGATTGCGGCGACAGCCGCCGATGGGGAAGTAGACCTCGCAGAGGCAGATCTATCACAGCCAACGGCGTGGCTATTTGGCAACGAGGCCCACGGATTGGGTGAGCTACTGGAAGAAGCCGATATGCGGGTGCGTATTCCGCTACGTGGGCGCGCAGAGTCACTCAACCTAGCGACCGCGGCGAGTATCTGTCTTTATGAGTCAGCAAAAGCCCAAGAGCACAGCTAAGCAGATCCCCGAATGAAAAGGGGGGTCCCTGGGGCGGTCGGACTAGCCGGGACAGAGTAAGATTGCACGCGTTAGTTTTCGCGCGAGAAGAAGGTACGAAGTACGTGTCCGATACACCGCAGATCGAATTGACCGAAGAGGCTCTTGGGGCCGCGGCCGAAAAGGCTATCGCAGCCTTCGACGCAGCCGAAACGCTCGATGAGTTGGTTGCAGCCCGCCGCGAGCACCTAGGAGATGGCGGCTATATTCCGCAGGCTCGCCAGTCATTGGGGCAGCTGCCCAAGGACCAGCGCAAGAGCGCTGGCAAGGCTGTCAACATGGCCCGCGGCAAGATGGAAAAGCGCTTCGCCCAGGTTAAGGACGTCTTGGAGCAGAAGGCCCGCGAGGAGCAGTTGCGAGCAGAGACCGTAGATGTGACGATTCCTACCACTCGCACCCAGACTGGTGCGCTTCACCCGATTACCGCATTGTCAGAACGCATTGCGGATATTTTCGTCGGTATGGGCTGGGAAATCGCGGATGGCCCCGAGGTTGAGGCGGAGTACTTTAACTTCGACGCTTTGAACTTTAAGCCGGATCACCCAGCGCGTACCCTGCAGGATACGTTCCACGTCTCCGGCGAGGGCTCTAAGCAGGTGCTACGCACGCACACCTCTCCGGTACAGGTACGCACGATGCTGGAGCGCGATGTGCCGTTGTATATCGCTTGCCCAGGTCGCGTATTCCGCACCGATGAGCTAGATGCCACCCACACCCCGGTTTTCCACCAGGTAGAAGGTTTGGCCGTGGATAAGGGCCTGACCATGGCTCACCTGCGCGGCACCCTTGAGCACTTGGCCAAGGTGTTGTTCGGTCCGGAGACTACGACGCGCATGCGCGTGAATTACTTCCCGTTCACCGAGCCTTCTGCCGAGGTTGATGTGTGGTTCCCGAATAAGAAGGGCGGCGCCGGTTGGATCGAGTGGGGCGGCTGCGGCATGGTGAATCCCAATGTGCTGCGCGCCGTTGGTGTTGACCCAGAGGAATACACGGGCTTTGCCTTTGGCATGGGCCTCGAGCGCACGCTGCAGTTCCGCAATGGCTTGACCGATATGCGCGACATGGTCGAAGGCGATGTCCGCTTCACCCTGCCGTTTGGCGTGCAGGCTTAAAACCCAGAAAGGATAGACACACTAATGCTTATTTCCCAAGACTGGGTCACCCGCATCCTGAGCGCTAAGAACCCTGGTTGGAACGTTTCCGCTGCTGATATGGACTCCGGATTCGTGCGCGTCGGTTTTGAAACCGAAGGTTATGCTGCTGTTCCGGAGAGCACCGGTCCGCTGGTCATCGGCCAGGTGGTAGAGATCGAGGAACTTACTCAGTTCAAAAAGCCCATCCGCTACTGCCAGGTGAATGTTGGCCAGGCTAATGGGACCGGCGAGCTGCAGGGCATCATTTGTGGTGCTCGTAATTTCCGTTTGAATGACTATGTCGTTGTGGCGCTTCCGGGCTCGGAACTGCCAGGTGGCTTTAAAATTGCGGCTCGCGAGACCTATGATCACATCTCCAATGGCATGCTGTGCTCCGGCGCTGAGCTCGGTTTGGGCGCGCAGGCCAACGGCATCATCGTCTTGGGCGATGACGTCGCCGATAAAGTAGGTGAGGATGCTCGTCCGATTATTGGGCTGCACGATACCGATTTTGATGTCAACATCACCCCGGATCGCGGCTACGCCCTATCCGCGCGCGGTTTGAGCCGTGAGATTGCCTCCGCTTTCGATCTAGAATTTGCCGATATTGCCGAGGATCCGTCGGTAGCTGGAATTGATACATCTGCTGTTCCGGCGGCGCAGGGCTCGCTTATCGACGTCACTCTAGACCCCGCGACCAAGGCGCAGCGTTTCGGCCTCCGCAAAGTCAGCGGTATAGACCCGCACGCGCGTACCCCGTTCTGGCTGGAGCGCGAGCTCATGCTCTGCGGCCAGCGCAGCGTGAACCTGCCTACGGACATTACTAACTATGTGATGTTGCTGTTGGGCACCCCGATGCATGCCTTTGACGCTAACGTGATCCAAGGAAACCTTGTCGTCCGTAACGCGGAGGAGGGTGAGAAGTTCGAGACTCTGGATCACGTAAAGCGTGAGCTTTCTGCAGAAGACGTGGTCATCTGCGATGACAATGGCATCCAGTCCCTGGCCGGTGTCATGGGCGGTACTACCTCCGAAATCTCGGCGGAGACCACTGATGTTGTCTTCGAATCCGCTATCTGGGATCCGATCACCGTGGCGCGCACCTCCCGCCGCCATAAGTTGTCGTCCGAGTCCTCCCGCCGCTTCGAGCGTGGCGTGGATCCAGCGGTCGTCGAGGTCGCTCTAGACACCGCATGTGCGCTTTTGCAGCAGCTGGCGGGCGGCACCATTGAGGAAGGCCGGACGCTTATCGGGGACGTCGCCAAGCGCGAGCCTATTGCCCTGCGCACCGCAAAGGCTAGCGAGTATGCAGGAGTTGACTATTCCCGTGAGACCGTTATTTCCCGCCTTGAGGAAGTCGGCTGCACGGTTACCGATGAGGGGGAACTGCTGCAGGTAACGCCCGCCACGTGGCGCACCGATATCTCTATGGATGTTGACCTCATTGAGGAGGTCCTACGTCTGGAGGGCTTGGAGGACATTCCCACCGTCTTGCCTACTCCGGCCGGCGGCCGCGGTCTGACCCCAGCGCAGAAACGTCGCCGCGCTATTGGTCACGGCTTGGCCTATGCCGGTTATGCAGAGGTATTGCCGGCCCCGTTCGTGGCGAACGACACCTTTGATGTGTGGGGCTTGGACAAGGATGATGCTCGCCGCCGCACCGTAGAGGTGCAGAACCCGCTTGAGGCAGATAAAGCCATCTTGTCCACGACTCTGCTTCCGAACATGCTGGAGGCCATCGGCCGCAATGTTGCGCGTGGCCGCAGCGACCTCGCCCTGTATGGTCTGCAGCAAGTGACATTCAAGCGCGCCGCGGTATCGCCCATGCCTTCTGTCGAGCAGCGACCTTCTGAGCAGGTTGTTTCCGAACTTCTGGGTACCCTTCCTGAGCAGCCGCTGCACGTTGCAACGGTGGCCACCGGCAATATTGAGCATGAGGGACCGTGGGGCGAGGGTCGCGCATATAGCTACGCCGACGCTATCGAATCCGCCCGCCAGGTCGCTCGCGCCGCCCGCGTGGATATCGAGCTGGAGGCAGCGCACGTTCTTCCCTGGCACCCAGGTCGTTGTGCTGCCGTGAAGGTTGCTGGCACTGATGTGGTTCTGGGCCATGCCGGTGAGCTTCACCCGCAGGTTCTGGAAGCGCTGAACCTGCCGGCGCGTACCTGCGCTATGGAGCTGGACGTTACCGCTATGCCATTGGAAGAGAAGCTCCCTGCGCCGGTACTGTCCTCCTTCCCTGCATTGCACCAGGACATTGCGCTCGTGGTGGATGAAGACGTCCCAGCAGAGCGCGTGCGCGCCACCGTGGAAGAGGGGGCGGGCGAACTCATCGAGTCCGTCGAGCTCTTCGACATTTTCCGTGGTGAGCAGTTGGGTGAGGGCAAGAAGTCCTTGGCCTTCCAGCTTCTGTTCCGTGCAGCGGATCGCACGTTGACCGATGAGGAAGTCAACGAGCACCGCACGGCGGCAGCAGAGCTGGCTAAGCAGCGCTTGGGCGCAGAGATGCGCGCATAGCTTTCCCCAAAGGGGCGGTGAGATATAGCTCACCGCCCCTTTTTTCATACATTTTTTCGCTCCTAGCAAAGCTTTAACCAGGTATTTCTCCCAATTTGTATGAATAGCATACGGGCGAGTGTATTTTTTGCTATAGTCATCCCTATGACGATTTCAGTAGCAATAGCAGGCGCCACAGGATACGCAGGAAGCGAGATCCTTCGCCTGCTGCTATCTCATCCGGCCTATCTTTGCGGCCGCCTGCGCATTGGCGCACTCACGGCACATTCCACTGCAGGGAAGACGGTAGCTGAGCTTATGCCGCACCTGCCTCAGTTGGCGGACAGAGTCATTGAGGAGACGTCCGTTGATAAGCTCCGTGGACACGACATTGTTTTCCTAGGCCTACCGCATGGGCACTCTGCTGACATCGCCCAGCAACTGGGCCAGCAGACCACCGTGATCGATTGTGCAGCCGATTGTCGCCTTCGTAGCAAGTCTGACTGGAGTTCCTTCTACGGCGGCCACTATGCCGGAAGTTGGCCCTATGGAATTCCGGAGGTGCCCGGCAATCGGGAAGCGCTGCGGGGTGCTCACCGAATAGCAATACCGGGATGTTTCCCGACAGCGGTCACCCTTGGGGTTCTGCCGGCCGTGGCGCACGAGCTCGTTGAGCCGACCCTTTCGGTCATCGCTATAACCGGCGTCTCTGGTGCCGGGAAGAAAGCTTCTGTAGCACACCTTGGCGCGGAGACCATGGGAAACCTCAAAGCATATAAACCTGGCGGGACGCACCGACACACCCCAGAGATCCTGCAGAACCTGCAGCCTTTTGCTAAGCAGAAGCTCTCTGTTAGCTTTACACCGGTTCTTGCGCCCTTACCCCGTGGGATTTTGGCGACGACTACGGCGGGGCTTAGAGGGGGCGTCGGCAAGCGTGACGTGGAGACAGCATTCCGCGACTTTTATGCCCAAGAGACTTTTTGCCACGTCCTTCCAGCCGGGCAGCAACCCGAAACCCAAAACGTCGTGGGCACCAACATGGTCCATATCCAAGCTCACGTGGACGAACGTGCCCGACGGCTCGTTGTCACTTCAGCGCTAGACAACCTGTGCAAGGGAACAGCTGGCGCCGCGTTGCAATGCATGAACCTGGCACTTGGCTGGGATGAAACCTCGGGCCTGCCGCAAGCGGCCGTGGCCCCATAACACTAGGAGAATACAATGAGTACAGCTGGGATTACCGGCCCCGCCGGCTTTAGCGCCGGCGCAACTACAGCGGGGATTAAGCCCTCCGGCACACCCGATATGGCCTTGGTGGTAAATAATGGTCCGTGCTTCGATGCGGCGGCGGTTTTTACCCGCAACCGCGTGGTGGCCTCGCCGGTGAAACTGTCCCGCAAGGCGCTAAGCGATGGCCAGCTTGCTGCTGTCATCTTCAATTCTGGCAACGCCAATGCGTGCAATGGTACGCAGGGGGACAAGGACGCCTCTGCGCTGGTAGCTGAGGTTGCTCACTCCCTGCATCTTTCCGAGGGAGACATTGCCGCCTGCTCGACGGGGATTATCGGTGAGCCCATGCCAATGCACAAGGTGCTGGCTGGTGCGGCCGACGTAGTGAAGGGCCTTGGCACGGGTGCGGAACACGCCCACGCGGCAGCCGCAGCCATTATGACCACCGATACCGTGACCAAAGAAGCCACCTATGCTGCGGACGGCTGGTCAGTGGGGGCCATGGGCAAGGGAGTAGGCATGATGGCTCCCTCTCTCGCAACAATGTTGGTATGCCTTACTACCGACGCCGCCGCGAGTGCTCCCGCACTCCACAGCGCCCTAGACAAGGCCGTGGCCAAGACTTTTAACACCCTCGACGTGGATGGGTCTACCTCCACCAATGACACGGTAATCCTCATGGCCTCTGGGGCATCGGGTATTGCAGCCAGCCAAGAAGACCTGGATGCGGCGGTGCTTGCGGTGTGCGCGGACATTGCGGACCAATTGCAAGCGGATGCGGAAGGCGTGACTAAGCGCGTCAAAATCACGGTAGAGGGCACGGCCACCGATAACCAGGCCCTCAACGCCGCGCGCACCTTGGGCCGCGACAACCTGTTTAAGTGCGCCATGTTTGGTTCCGATCCTAATTGGGGACGTGTCCTCGCCGCTGTGGGAATGGCAGATGCAGAAATGGAGCCGGATAATATCTCCGTCTATTTCAATGACCAACCGGTCTGTCGGGCATCGACGGGCACGCCGGGGGCGCGTGAGGTGGACCTCAGCGGCGCCGATATCGATGTTCGCGTGGATCTGGGCACGGGAGGCGCGGGGTCGGCATTCGTGCGCACGACGGATCTCTCCCATGCCTACGTGGAAATTAATTCGGCGTATAGCTCCTAGGGAGGAGATGAGAATGTTTAACGGACTTAGTGACCACGAGCGCGCCACTGTCTTGGCTGATGCGCTCCCGTGGCTCCAGCACTATCGGGGCACCATAGTGGTGGTGAAATATGGCGGAAATGCCATGGTGGATGACGAGCTCAAGGCGGCCTTTGCGGCGGATATGGTCTTTTTGCGCACCGTCGGTGTCCATCCCGTGGTGGTCCACGGTGGCGGGCCACAGATCAACTCCATGTTGCAAAAGCTCGGCATTGAAGGGGAGTTTCGAGGCGGCTTCCGCGTGACCTCGCCGGAAGTCATGGACGTCGTGCGCATGGTGCTGTTTGGGCAGGTGGGCCGCGGATTAGTCAACCTCATCAATTCCCATGGTCCTTATGCAGTGGGGACCTCGGGAGAAGATGCAGGACTATTTCGGGCTACGAAACGGCTGGTGGAGATCGATGGCGAACCTACCGATATTGGCATGGTCGGCGACATCGTAAAGCTTAATCCTGCTGCCGTTATGGACATTGTCCAGGCCGGACGCATCCCTGTGGTCTCGACCATTGCACCGGGAGAAGATGGCGCGATTTATAACATCAACGCCGATAGTGCGGCGGGCGCTTTGGCCAGCGCGATTGGAGCAGAGCGATTAGTCATTTTGACCAATGTGGAAGGACTATACACGGACTGGCCGCACCGGGAGTCCTTGGTGTCAAAGATCGAGTGTGGCCGGTTATCGCACCTATTGCCGCACTTGGACTCCGGCATGATTCCCAAAATGGAGTCCTGCCTTAAGGCGGTAAAAGCTGGGGTATCGGCCGCCCATGTTATTGATGGCCGGATTGGTCACTCGGTGCTTTTAGAACTTCTAACCCCAGGCGGCGTCGGAACCATGGTGCTGCCAGATGACTATGACAAACACGACTATCCCGAAGGGACCATCTTCAGGAAGGACGATGCAGCATGAACAAGCCACCGAGCTTGACCACACGGTGGCCGGAGACGATTGTAGATACCTACGGCACGCCACCAATAGGCTTCGTCTCCGGCCAAGGAGCAACGCTGACCGATGAGGAGGGGAAGAGCTATATCGACCTTCTCGCTGGGATTGCTGTCAATTCTTTGGGCTATGGCAATGAGCAGGTGGCGCAGGCGGTTTCGCACCAGGTCCGCACCTTGGTGCATACTTCGAACCTCTTTGCCACGCAGCCGGTGCTCGACGCCGGGGAGAAGTTGATTAGGCGAGTAGGGGATAGCGATGCCCGCGTCTTCTTTTGCAACTCTGGCGCCGAAGCGAACGAGGCCGCATTTAAGCTTGCCCGCTTGACTGGCAGGCGCCGCATCCTCGCGGCAGAGCACGGCTTCCATGGCCGCACCATGGGTGCGCTTGCCCTGACCGGCCAGCCTGATAAGCAGCGCGCCTTCCACCCACTACCGGGCGGGGTGGAGTTCTACCCGTTCGGGGACGCGGATTACCTGCGTCAGTTGGTAGAGCAAGATCCCACCGATACCGCGGCGATCATCTTTGAGCCAATTCAGGGAGAGACCGGCGTCATTCCGGCCCCTGCGGGATTCATGCAGAAGGTAAGCGAGCTGTGCGATGAATACGGCATCTTGCTCATCGTGGATGAAGTGCAGACGGGCGCGGGACGTAGCGGCACCTTTTTCGCCCACGAGGTAGAAGGCATTCAACCGGACGTCATCACCATGGCGAAGGGCTTAGGTGCCGGAGTACCCATCGGCGCGACCATTACCCGCGGTCGCGCGAGGGATTTGTTTAAACCTGGCTCTCATGGCACCACCTTTGGCGGAAACCCCGTGGCCTGCGCTGCGGCGAACGTAGTACTTGACACCGTGGATGGGGAATTTCTTGCGGAAGTTACCCATAAGGGTGCCTATCTGCGGCAAGAGATTGAAAAATTGCCGCTTGTAGAACGCGTACGCGGCCGCGGCCTGATGCTCGGCATTGTTTTAGCAAAACCGGTGGCTAAGCAGGCCGTGCGCGACGGGCTTGCCCAGGGGCTCATCCTCAACGCACCCAGTGAGAATGTACTCCGCCTCACCCCGCCCTTGGTTATTTCCCACGATGAACTAGACACAGCACTGACAACACTCCGGACGATAGTGGAGGAACTGGTATGAGCCTGCGACACTTTCTGGCTGACGACGATCTCAGCCCACAAGAACAAGTAACCGTTTTGGACCTAGCTGAAAGGCTCAAAAAGGATCCCTTTGCGGAGCGCCCACTAGAGGGGCCTAAGACCGTGGCGGTGCTTTTTGATAAAACGTCTACGCGGACCCGCTTTTCCTTTGAAACCGCAGTAGCGAATATGGGCGGCAAGGGCATTACCGTCGATACTTCTGCCACTCAGATGGGCAAAGGGGAGTCCTACCAAGATACGGCCGCGGTGCTTTCGCGGTACGTGGAGGCAATCGTGTGGCGCACCTTTGAGCATGACAACCTCCTCCAGATGGCGGAGACTGCGACCGTTCCTCTGGTCAATGCGCTTTCCGACGACCTGCATCCCTGCCAGATTTTGGCTGACCTGCTGACCTGTCGCGAGAATTTGGGTGACCTCAAAGGCAAAAAGGCCGTCTACCTGGGCGATGGTGATAATAATATGGCTAACTCCTACATGATTGGTTTCGCCACGGCCGGCATGGACGTCTCTATTATCGCGCCCGAAGGATTCCAGCCGCGCCAGGAATTCGTCGACCGCGCGCGCAAGCGGGGCAACATCACCATTACTGATGACGTGGATGAAGTTGAAGGTGCAGACGTAGTCATCACCGATACGTGGATCTCTATGGGGCAGGAAAATGATGGCCGCGATAGGCGTACGCCGTTCCTGCCATATCAGGTTGATTCGACCATAATGAGCAAAGCGCATAAGGATGCAATATTCTTACATTGTTTGCCGGCGTACCGTGGAAATGAGGTCACGGCTGAGGTAATTGATGGACCACAGTCGCGGGTCTTTGATGAAGCGGAGAACCGCCTGCATGCGCAGAAAGCGCTTCTTGTCTGGTTGCTCGAAATAAATAAGGAGATCAACTAAGTAATGAACACCCCGACCACCCGCAATGCTCGGCAGGCCAAGATCTTGGAGATTTTGGATCGCAATCGCGTCACCAGCCAGGTGCAACTATCCGAGCTTCTTCTCGCAGACGGCATCGACATCACCCAAGCCACTTTGTCCCGTGACTTGGATGAGCTGGGGGCGAAGAAGGTAAAGCGCGATGGTGGCCGTTCCTACTACGTGGTCGGCGGTGAGCTGGAGCAATTTGAAGACCAGGTGGGCGGCCCCCGTGAAAAGCTGCGCCGCATGCTCGATGAGCTGGTGGTATCCCATGATTCTTCCGGCAATATAGCTATGCTGCGCACCCCAGCCGGCGCGGCCCAGTATCTTGCCAGCTTTATTGACAGGGTGGGGCTGCGCGACGTCATCGGTTGCATCGCCGGAGATGACACCATCTTCGTCTTGGCGCGCGAGGGCGTCTCGGGCGCAGATCTGGCAGTGACACTTACCACGCGGAATATTTAGACGGCGGTGGTGGCAATTCACACCACCATCGTATATTATGTACTTAGATGAATTGTTTCCAATAGAACAAGGAGCTTAACCATGTCCGCACGCGTAGTCTTGGCTTACTCTGGTGGCCTTGATACTTCCGTTGCCATCCCATACCTAGCAAAAATGACCGGTGGTGACGTTGTCGCCGTTTCCTTGGACTTGGGCCAGGGTGGCGAAGATATGGAATCGGTTCGCCAGCGTGCACTTGACTGCGGTGCCGTAGAATCCATCGTTATCGATGCCAAGGATGAGTTTGCAGAGGAATACTGCGTTCCCACCATCAAGGCAAACGGCATGTACATGAAGCAGTACCCGCTGGTATCGGCTATTTCCCGCCCCCTCATTACCAAGCATTTGGTGAAAGCGGCGCAGGAATTCGGCGGCACCCACGTCTCCCACGGCTGCACCGGCAAGGGTAATGACCAGGTACGCTTCGAGGTTTCCTTCCGTGCGCAGGATCCTTCCCTCGAAATCATTGCCCCTGCACGCGATTATGCCTGGACCCGCGATAAGGCTATCGCCTTCGCGGAAGAGATCAACCTGCCGATTGAGCAGTCCGCTTCCTCGCCATTTTCCATCGATCAGAACCTGTGGGGTCGCGCGGTAGAGACCGGTTTCCTTGAGGATCTGTGGAACCCGCCAACGAAGGATCTCTATGCCTATACCGAAGACCCGAGCCTGGGTAATGCCCCGGATGAAATCATCATCTCCTTTGAGAAGGGCATCCCGGTGGCAGTTGATGGCCAGAAGATGTCCCCGCTGCAGATTATTGAAGAGGTCAACCGCCGCGCCGGTGCGCAGGGCATTGGCCGTCTGGATATGGTGGAGGACCGCTTGGTAGGCATTAAGTCCCGTGAGGTCTATGAGGCTCCGGGCGCCATGATCCTCATCCAGGCCCACGAGGCGCTGGAGGATGTCACCGTGGAGCGCGAGTTGGCCCGCTACAAGCGCTTGACCGATGCCCGCTGGTCCGAAGAGGTCTATGACGGTCTCTGGCACTCGCCGCTGAAGCGTTCTCTGGATGCCTTCGTTGAGGAGTCCCAGGAAAACGTCACCGGCGATATCCGCCTGAGCATGCATGCCGGTACCGCCACGGTCACTGGGCGCCGTTCCGGTCAGTCGTTGTACTCCTTTGACCTGGCTACTTATGACACTGGCGATACCTTCGACCAGACCGCAGCTAAGGGCTTTGTGCAGCTGCACGGCCTGTCCACCCAGATCTCCAACCAGCGTGACCGCGACGGCGGTTTCCCCACCAGCGCGCAGAAGTAGGAGCACATGGAACCGCATAAGACTAATGAGGGTGCCCTATGGGGTGGCCGCTTCTCCGGCGGTCCATCTGAGGCGATGTTTGCCCTCTCTGTATCCACCCACTTTGACTGGGTGCTGGCACCATATGACGTACTAGCCTCCAAGGCGCATGCCAAGGTGTTGCATAAGGCTGGCTTGCTTTCCGACGACGATTTGGACACCATGCTCTCCGGCCTCACCGAACTAGGCGAGAAGGTGGCCTCTGGTGAGTTCCGCCCAGCGCCCACGGATGAGGACGTCCACGGTGCAATGGAGCGCGGGCTTATCGAGATTGTAGGCCCACAGGTGGGCGGTCGCCTGCGCGCCGGTCGTTCCCGTAATGACCAGGTCGCGACGCTGTTTCGCATGTGGGTACGTGATGCCATTCGCGATACCGCGGCTCAGGTAAGCGACTTGGTGGATGCCTTGGCCGATCAGGCAGCAGCACATCCGGACGCCATAATGCCGGGCAAAACTCACTCGCAGGCGGCACAGCCAGTTCTTTTGGCGCATGAGCTTTTGGGCCATGCGCAGCCGCTTCTGCGCGATATTGAGCGTCTGCAGGATCTGGATAAGCGCTTGGCGGTATCGCCCTACGGTTCTGGCGCTCTAGCCGGTTCCTCCTTGCAGCTAGATCCGGAAGCCATTGCGGAGGAACTCGGCTTTGATGCCGCCGCGGAGAACTCCTTGGATGGCACTGCGGCTCGTGACTTCGCCTCCGAGACGGCTTTCGTCTTGGCGCAGATTGCCGTCGACATGTCCCGACTTTCGGAAGAAATTATCTACTGGTGCACGCCGGAATACGGCTACGTCACCCTGGATGATGCATGGTCGACCGGCTCGTCCATCATGCCGCAAAAGAAGAATCCGGACGTTCCGGAGCTCACCCGCGGCAAAACTGGCCGCCTTATCGGTAACCTCACTGGCCTGTTGTCTACGCTCAAGGCACAGCCGCTGGCCTACAACCGCGACCTGCAGGAAGATAAGGAGCCCATCGTTGATTCGGTGGCGCAGCTTAACCTGCTGCTGCCGGCAATGACCGGGCTGGTGTCCACACTGACTTTCCACGAGGATCGCATGCGCGAACTTGCCCCGCGAGGGTTCACGCTGGCTACCGACTTGGCCGAATGGATGGTTCGCCAAGGCGTTCCTTTCCGCGAGGCGCACGAAGCGTCCGGCGCATGTGTGCGCATCGCTGAGGAGCGGGGAGTTGACCTAGTGGAGCTCACCGATGAGGATTTGGCGGGCGTCGACAAGCGGCTGAAGCCTAGCGTCCGTGACGTGCTCACTATCGACGGGGCAGTGGCCTCTCGTGCCACCAAGGGCGGCACCGCTGGTGTCCGCGTGGCGGAGCAGCGCGAGACTGTCCGCGAGCGTGCCGCGGCTGCTCGCACGTGGGCGCAGAAGCCGCTGCGCTAATTCTCGGGGCTCTTTAAAACCGCATGGTCGCTGGCCATGCGGTTCTTTTATATCTCGCTGCGGGGGTGGGAGATTGACCCCTATCCCCAACCTGGCAGCTGCGTTGTTGAACACAATGGGGGTAGTGGTGACATGGGTAACAATGTGGTGCGTTAGTATTCTTGCAGAGAATGTGACCTAACAGACTCATTCATCGTAATGAAAGGACGATCTCTCCTATGACAGTAAATTCGCCCCCGCCCACAGCGGGGCCGCACGAGAACGAGAAAGCGGTCTACGCCTCAGAAGACCACGGTCTGCAAAAGGGAATGGGCAATCGCCAGCTGCAGATGATCGCCATCGGTTCTGCCATCGGTACCGGTCTTCTTCTGGGCACCGGAAGTCGTTTGCAAGACGCCGGACCGTTTCTCGCGGTGCTCTATCTTATTTGTGGCTTCTTCGGCTATATCATCCTGCGTTCTCTTGGCGAGCTCATCGTCTACCGCCCCAGCTCCGGCTCCTTCGTTTCCTATGCCCGCGAGTTTTACGGCGAGAAGACCGCCTTTGTTACCGGCTGGTTGTACTGGGGAAATTGGGCCATGACCCTGGTGGCGGATGGCACAGCCGTCGCCATCTACATCAAGTGGTTTAGTCAGTACACGTCGTGGCTCGATGCCGTCCCGCAGTGGTTACTTGCACTCGTCGTCATCTGCGGCATCCTCGTGTTCAATATGCTCTCGGTGAAGATCTTCGGCGAGCTGGAGTACTGGTTCTCCTTGATAAAGATCGTCGCGCTGATCATCTTCATGTTGGTGGCCATCGGCGTCCTCATCTTCGGCCACCCGAGTGGCGACCCGACCGGCTTTAGCCTCATTTCTGATTCCGGCGGCTGGCTACCTAATGGCTTGATGCCTGCCGTGATCGTCGTCCAGGGTGTCGTCTTCGCCTACGCCGGTATTGAGCTTGTCGGCACCACCTCCGGCGAGACCAAAAACGTAGAAAAGCACATTCCGCGTGCGGTCAACAACGTGTTGCTGCGCATCCTGATTTTCTACTTCGGCTCCGTGCTGCTGCTCACGCTCGTGCTGCCGTACACCACTTACGTCGCTGACGTGTCGCCATTTGTGACCTTCTTTGAGTCCCTCGGTGTAGGTGTGGCGGCCCCGATTTTCCAGCTTGTCGTTATCACCGCTGCGATTTCCTCGCTCAACGCCGGCTTGTATTCCACCGGCCGCATTATGTACAACATGTCCACCTCCGGCTCCGGCCCGAAGTTTGGCGCTCGCATGTCCAATTCTGGTGTTCCCTACGGCGGCATCGTCATGGCGGCTTTGGTGGGCTTGGTAGGCGTCTTCCTCAACTATGTGGTGCCGGAGATGGCGTTTGAAATCGTGCTCAACCTGGCAGCCTTGGGCACATTGGCGTCCTGGGCGGCAGTTGCGCTCTCGCACCTCAAGTTTGTGCGCCTGGCCAAGAGCGGAAGCTACACCCGGCCGGGATACCGCTCGCCGTTTGGCGAAGGCGGAGACTGGGCCGTACTCATCTTCATTGGCCTGGTCATTGTCCTGATGGCCTTTGATTATCCAATCGGTACCTATGCGCTGGCATCCACTCTGCTCCTCGTTCCGGTCTTTATGGCAATGTGGTACGCATGGCGCGACCGCATCCGTACTATCGCGGAAGAGAGGAAGGCGAAGCACCTACCTACCTCCAGCTTCCCGGCCGCACCGCAAACAGACCTTCACCCGAAGAACTAAATCTAAGAAAGGACTTCTTATGAACCACGCTGTTAAGTTCGTAGACGTAGAAAATATGGCGCGCTGGATTCAGCGCGAGGGCGTTGAAAACATCATTACCGGAATGGTGGATTACCTCGAGGCTGACTACCGCGAGTGGGAGCGCTTTGACAAGATTCCGCGCGTTGCTTCCCACACCCCGTTCGGAGTCATTGAGCTTATGCCTACGTCCAACGGTAAGGAGTACTCCTTCAAGTACGTCAACGGTCACCCGTCCAATCCGGCCCGTGGTTTCCAGACCGTTACTGCCTTTGGCGTGCTTGCCGACGTCGACAATGGTTACCCCACCTTCGAAGCCGAGATGACGCTGCTTACCGCACTGCGTACCGCCGCGACCTCCGCCATGGTGGCAAAGCACTTGGCACGCAAGGATTCCAAGCGCATGGCCATGGTCGGTGCCGGCTCCCAGTCCGAGTTCCAGGCGCTTGGCTTCCGCGGCGTTATGGGAATTGAGGACATTACCATCTATGACATCGACCCTGAGGCGGTAGAAAAGTTCAAGCGCAACTTGGAGCCACTGGGCTTTAATATCACTGCTTGTTCCAGCGTCGACGAGGCGGTTTTGGGTGCAGACATCATCACCACCTGTACCGCAGACAAGGCTCAGAACCAGATTCTGGCTGAGCGCCACGTCGCCCCAGGCGTCCACCTCAATGCCGTTGGCGGTGACTGCCCGGGCAAGACCGAGCTGGAGAGCTCCATCTTGGACAAGTCCAAGGTCTTCGTAGAGTTCCCAGAGCAGACCCGCATCGAAGGTGAAATCCAGCAGAAGCCGGAAGACTTCCCGGTTGTCGAGTTCTACCAGGTACTCACCGGTCAGGCCACTGGCCGCGATGACGACGAGCAGATTACCCTCTTCGACGATGTCGGATTCGCTATCAACGACTTCTCCGCGCTGCGTTACCTGCGCGATTCCGTCAAGGGCACCGACTTGGAGTCCGAGATCGACATCATCGCCAACCCGGATGACCCGAAGGATCTCTTCTCCCTGGTTGCTAACGTTCCGTCCCTGCTCTAAGCCGCAGGTGGGGTAGAGGGATCCAACTTCTTCCTCGACCCGCTAAGATAAGACGCATGAGTCTTGACCCGAAGTTGCTAGAGGTCCTTGTCTGTCCGCAAGACAAGGGCCCTTTGACATATCTGGAAGATAAACAGGTCCTCGTCAACGAGCGGCTGGGCATTGCCTATCCCATTGAGGATGACATCCCAGTAATGCTTGTAGACCACGCCCAGAAATGGCCAGCTTAACTTCGACTTTTAGAAAGATCCCCATGAATATCATCGATGAACTGCAATGGCGTGGACTGATCAACCAGTCCACCGATCTTGAGTCCCTGCGCGAGGCATGCGAGAACCCCATCGCGCTGTACTGTGGGTTCGACCCCACGGGTGACTCCCTCCATGCAGGCCACTTGGTCCCACTCATCATGCTGCGCCGCTTCCAAAACGCGGGCCACCACCCAATTGCACTGGCGGGTGGCGCAACTGGCTTCATCGGCGATCCGCGCGACGTCGGCGAGCGTTCCATGCTGAGCGAGGAAGACCTGGCCCATAACCTCGAGGCCATCAAGGGGCAGCTACGACGGTTCATCGACTTCGACGGTGAACAGGCTGCCACCATGGTCAACAACGCCGACTGGACCATGAACATGTCCGTCATCGACTTCTTGCGTGACGTGGGAAAGAACTTCTCCCTTAACACGATGCTGGATCGCGATACTGTCAAGCGGCGCCTCGAGGGCGACGGCATTTCTTATACCGAGTTCTCCTACATGCTCCTGCAGTCCAATGACTTCGTGCAGCTTCGCCGCGAGCGCGATTGCGTATTGCAGATCGGCGGCGGTGACCAGTGGGGCAATATCGTCTCTGGCGTTGACCTAAACCGTCGTATTGATGGCGCCAAGGTACATGGTCTTACGGTGCCGCTCGTCACCGACGCCTCGGGCCAGAAGTTCGGTAAGTCAACCGGCGGCGGAAAGCTATGGCTTGATCCGGAAAAGACGTCCGCATACTCCTGGTACCAGTACTTCCTCAATGCCGGTGACTCTGTGGTCATCGACTACTTGCGCTGGTTTACCTTCTTGACGCAGGAGGAAATTGCCGAATACGAGCGCGCAGTGGAAGAAGAGCCTTATAAGCGCGCGGCTCAGCGTCGCCTGGCTCAAGAGATGACCGATCTGGTTCACGGTAAAGAGGCAACCAAGGCTGTCGAGCTTGCCGCTCAGGCGCTATTCGGTAAGGCGGAACTTTCCGAGCTAGACGAGAAGACCCTTGCCGGCGCACTTTCTGAAACGACAGTCGCGGACATTGCCGCCGGCGAACCGCGCACCATTGTTGACCTTTTGGTGGCTAGCGGTTTGGCCGATTCCAAGGGCGCTGCTCGCCGCACCATCAAGGAAGGCGGCGCCTACGTCAATAACCAGCGCATCGAATCGGCAGAGTGGGAGCCGTCTGCGGAAGACCTTCTGCACGGCAGCTGGCTCGTTCTGCGCCGAGGCAAGAAGAACTTCGCTGGTGCCAAGTTGAGCTAAAGAGCAGTAGATGACGTCCGTTCCACGTGTTGGAAGGACGTCATTTATCATTTTTGTGCTCTGTCCTGCGGGTTTGTGTTGTTTGGTTGTGGTGGGCTAGATTAATCCAAGTCGCCGCGAGGTAGCCGGTTGGTTACTTTTAAGCGAATTTTGTACGGACTTGGTTCGATGATTTGACTTGGTTCATTTGGTTGAGTAAGTTTGTACGAGC
The DNA here is from genome assembly GCF_001913985.1 of Corynebacterium sp. S5S1. Lineage (NCBI taxonomy): Bacteria > Bacillati > Actinomycetota > Actinomycetes > Mycobacteriales > Corynebacteriaceae > Corynebacterium > Corynebacterium sp. S5S1. The sequence continues at coordinate 106 of NZ_MKXT01000007.1, read as the reverse complement.
CGCCAATGAGAGGTTAACGGGAAGTTAATTTTCTTGTGGTGTGTGGATGATGTTTGAGAACTCAATAGTGTGCCAATGTACTTTTTATTTTTTGTGTGCATGGTTG